>JAJFIG010000080.1 GCA_021775195.1 Rhodospirillales bacterium
ACGTCCCCGAAATCGACGCCGAGGAGATGCTCGAGGGCATCCTGCGCTGGGTCGAGATCGAGACCCCGTCCGATGACGCCGACGCCGTCAACCATCTCGTCGACCATGTCGAGGAGGGCATGGCCGTGCTCGGCGCTCGCATCACCCGCACCCCGGGGCGCGACGGCTTCGGCGACATCCTCAGGGCGCGCACGCCGTGGGGCGGCGACGGCCCCGGGATCCTGGTCCTCAGCCACCTCGACACCGTGCATGCGGTGGGCACCAAGAAGGAGATCCTTCCCGTCTGCCGCGACGGCGACAAGGTCTACGGCCCCGGCATCTACGACATGAAGGCCGGCGCCTACATCGCCTTCTATGCGCTCCGCCACCTGGTGCGCCGGAACGCCGAGACGCCGCTCCCCATCACCTTCCTCTACGTCCCGGAGGAAGAGATCGGCAGCCCCACGTCGCGCGACCTCATCGAGGCCGAGGCCCGCAAGGCCAAATACGTCCTCGTCACCGAACCGGCGCGCGAGGGCGGCAAGGTGGTGACGGCCAGGAACGGAACCCTGCATTTCTTCGTTCATATCACCGGCCGCCCGGCCCATTCCGGGGCGCGGCACATGGACGGGCGCAGCGCCATCAAGGAGATGGCCAAGCAAATCCTCCGCTTCGAGGACTTCACCGACTACGCCCGCGGCATCACCGCCAGCGTCGGCACCATCGAGGGCGGCAACCTGATCAACGTCATCCCCGCCCACTGCAAGGCCGCGGTCGACATGCGCGCCCCCAGCCCCGAGCTGGCGGACGAGATTGTCTCCCGGGTCCGCGCCTTCGAGACCTTCGACCCCGACGTCAAGATGGAGATCACCGGCGGCATCAACCGCCCGCCCTACGAGAAGTTCGACGGCCTCGCCAAGCTCTTCGACCACGCCAAGGGCCTCGCCGCCGAGATCGGCTTCGATCTCGAGGACCTGAAGACCGGCGGCGGCTCCGACGGCAACTTCACCGGCGCCATGGGCATCCCGACCCTCGACGGCCTCGGCGCCGACGGCCACGGCGCCCACACCCACAAGGAGCACATCTACCTGTCGTCCCTCGAACCCCGCGCCCGCCTCATGGTCCGGCTCTTCGAGACGTTGGAGTAGGGGGCAGGTACTGGGGAGGGCTCAATCCGTTCATTCAACACGGATGAACACGAATGAACACGAATGGACAAATGACTCAGCGCTTTGCGCGGCCCGTTAGGGCCCACCGCGCCCTACCCTAGGCTGTCGTCCTCGGGCTTGACCCGAGGACCCAGAAATCCTGTCGCGCTCCTGGATCCTCGCGTCAAGCGCGAGGATGACGTGAGGGGAAGCGCGGGGATGATGGGAGAGACGGTGCCGGGCGGGGTGCGTCTGCGCGGGCACCCACCGGATCCGTGTTCATCCGTGTTCATCCGTGTTCGATATTCCTCATCGGGGCTCTGTGCCAGGGAACGGCCCGCCCCCCCCTACACCACCGGGGCGCCGTAGCCCCAGCTGTAGGGCACGGGGCCGGACAGCGCGATCACGTCGCCGTCCTCGAGCACGTATTCGGTGCGGATCTCGGCGTAGAGGCTGGGGGTCATGTCGCGGCCGTTGCAGAAGGCCAGGAAGACCTCGCCCGCCGGGATATCGAGGTTCCTGATCACGTCGCCGATGGTGCTGCCCGCCAGCAGGGGGAGGCGCCGGCGGCGGCTTCCGCCGGCGAACCGGCTCAGGCTGTTGAACAGCCGCACTTCGACCTCGACCACCACGTCGGCCGAATTGTGCCCGATCAGAACCGAACCCATGGGGCCTCTCCGTGACCTGTTTCGGTCTTGATTGGGTGACTCTACGACGATGGCGGCGGCGGCCAATTGACCGTGGTTAAGGGGGTAAGGCGAGCTTGCACCACAATCGCCCCAAAACGAAATCCTCTCACAGCTTGTTTCATCAGATTTGGTGCGAGTTATTTTGACATTCTCAAATAAGAAAGAACGAGCACGGCAAATAAAGCCAGCGTTAGCAATGTATCAATCCGGTTTTTCCAGCGTCGACCTACGAGCATTGGGTTGAACTGGACAGTCTGCTACACTCGCGAACCGCGCTGTGATTTACGAGAGACGGGACCGAGATGGCTTTTGCCCGCACATACTGGCTAGATTTGTTCTCTTACTCAACGTGGGTTCAGTTTCAAGAGGCCAGCTGTGAGATATCTGGCTTCCGCGAACGCAGGTGGAAGATGGTGCAGAAGATGAGGCCAGGAGATTATTTGCTTTGTTATTTGACCGGAGTATCCCGTTGGATCGGCCTTCTCGAAGTTGTTTCCGAGCCATTTTTCGACCGCAACCCGTTATGGATAGAGGACGATTTCCCTGCGAGGGTTAAGGTCAAGCCCTTAGTATCGCTCACACCTGAAACCGCCGTTCCAGTATTTGAGTTGCGAGAAAAGCTTTCCGTTTTCAAGAACTTGAACAATCCAAACGCGTGGACTGGATATTTTAGAGGATCTCCAGCCAAGTGGAAGATCGCTGACGGCGAAACTGTGGCGGAAGCTCTCTTAGCAGCAAACGCGAACCCAGTTACGCGACCGGTGGACGAGAAAAAACTCGGTAGGATGCCGCCTGTTCTAAAGGCCAAAACTGGCGTTGTCACCGTTCCGGAGGATGAAAACGGTACCGATGACAACACCCGAGTCGGTGCAAAAGTTGGAGCAAATACGCAGCGAGAGCCTACGGTCCACACTGAAATTCAGTGGTTGCTCCTCAAACTAGGCAACGAAATGGGGTTAGATGTGTGGGTAGCCCGAAACGACCGGAATCGAGAGTACGACGGCCACCGGTTCGACATTCTGTCACGATTAAGGAAGGAGCTACCTCACCAGTTCGACGATGCAACCAACCGAACCATCGAACTGATAGACGTATTGTGGCTTCAAGGGAACGCCATCGTCGCGGCTTTCGAGATCGAGAGCACCACTTCTATATACTCTGGATTGCTTCGCATGTCGGACCTCGTGACAATGCAGCCCAATCTGAAAATCCCACTTTATCTCGTCGCGCCTGATGAGCGGCGGAACAAAGTAATAGAGGAGATTAATCGCCCGACTTTCAGCCGTCTAAAGCCACCGTTAAGCGAGATTTGTCGTTTCATTCCTTTCTCAGGGCTCCGCGAAAAGATCGCCCAGGTGGAATCTCTACTGCATTATTTGAAACCGGACTTCATTCAAGAAGTTTCCGAGTCCTGCGCTGTTGACGACACCTAAATACTCTCCTTAAGGAGCGCAGTGAGTGGGAACTTTAGCGGTTATTACTAATTGCCCCAAAACGGAAAATTACAATGCGGCCAATTGAAAAAATAGAAATTAATTATTTCCGGTCAATATATAGTATATCATTTAGTAAAACAAACGATATTAATATTCTTGTCGGAACAAATGATGTCGGAAAATCAAATATACTAAAGTCTTTGAATTTGTTTTTTAATGACGAAACGGAACTTGGTTCCGGGTTCAATTTTATTGAAGATCTGTCAAGATTGAGAGAAAAAGAGGCAAGGGCGGCCAAAGGGAGAGCAAGTATTTGGATAAAAATTACTTTTAATAATTACCTCAGTTGGGCATCGCTTCCAAGGCAGTTTGTTATAAAAAAATCTTGGAATAGATATCAATCTATTCCAATTCAAACAATTATTCCAGAATCAATTCCAAATACAACAATCGCGAGATTTATAAACAAGATTTCTTTTAACTATATCCCAGCTGTTCGCGGGAGAGATATTTTTTCTCATTATCTCCAAATGTTACATGACGCTTTGATTGATGATGAGCGTGCTGGTGTTCGGGGTGCATCAGGTCGTCTAATGGAAGCAATAAATGATAGCACATCTGTAATGTCGCGCAGTATCGAAGATGGTTTGGGATTCAAAAGCACCATCCAAGTGCCTGAAGATCTTCGAGAATTGTTCGCCGCTCTGGATTTCTCAACCGATTTTGCCGGTTACAGCGTGCCTTTACAAAAAAGGGGCGATGGCATCCAGGCGCGTCATATACCGTTCATTCTGGATTTCATAGCGACACGTTCAAAAAAAACGCACGTGTGGGCATACGAGGAGCCTGAAAATTCTCTCGAACTTGGCCGTGCGTTCGAACTAGCAGGACAATTTCGCAATGAATTTTACAAAGAAAACCAAATATTTATTACTACACATTCACCAGCATTCTATGACCTATCAGGTTCTCCAGTTACGAAGTGGCTAATAAACTCCGAACCAGTTGGCCCAAATAATGAGCCTGTCACAACCTCAACTATGATCACGTCGAGTGACGTTTCCGATAAAAGCTTAGGTGTCGCAGCGTTATTGGCGGATAGGGCTCGTGAACTGCATGAAGAAATCACCGGTTTACGCGAGAGCAACAAGAGCATTGAATCCAAGCTGCAAATTGCGCAAAGACCGCAAGTTATCGTGGAAGGAACTACCGACCAACAGATTCTTGAGACTGCTTTTTCCAAGCTTTACCCAGGCACAGAAGCATTTTGCGAATTTATCCCGGGCAACGGTGCATCAAACATCGCCTCGTTCGTAAAGTCCCATTCAAAAATGAAGGGAAGCTGTGAAATTGCTACTATTGCTCTAGCAGACAATGACCAAGCTGGCCGCGAACAGGAGAGAAAATTTTCGAGCTACAAATATTTTGACGGTAGTGGCTTTAGAGTATTGAACATAAACAGAAAAACATACTTTGGATTGTTGCCAGTTCCTGAAGAATTAAGAGAAGTCGATCAAATTTTCCGAGCACTCCGCGGAGGCGATATGAGAATCCCGCTTTCGATTGAGTTGATGTTTCCAGAGCGCATCATAAATCGCGCTATCGAACTTGATCATATTCAATTTGGAGATAGAGTTACAAAGGCGCGTGATCCAGAATTCAATTTTTATGTCAACTTATCGGAAAATATTGCTCCGCAATTGCCAGGCGAATACGCATATTTTGCTAAAGAAATAGTCAATGCCTCGAAGCAAATTTTTGCAGACACGGTAGTCGATTTAGAACCTGATGATTTTGGTTGTTTTCAACCACTATTCGAGACTTTAAGGCGCATCACGTAAATTGCCGAAAAAATAGCCAAGCCAAAAAAACAATTATTTCTCGCGGCGGCCCTCAAACAAGATCCCGAATTGCGCCCCCAGCGTTTCTTATAAGGGAGGATTGGTTTGGCGGTTTGTTTCTTCTGATCCTGATCCAACACCCTTCCACTAACAAAATTCGCCCCTCACCCTTTCCCCTTCTCCCCCGCGTAGGGCACCGTCTTTTCCACGGTGTCCCAGATGGTGCGGGCGCTCGGGCTCGCCCGTTCCTCGGCGATGTGGCCGACGAGGCCGGCGGCGCGGGAGATGACGGCGAAGCCGCGCATGATCTCGGGCTCGATGCCGATCTCCATCAGCACCGCCGCCACGGCGCCGGTGGCATTGATGGTGATGTGCTTGCCGTAGGCTTCGTCGACGGCCCGGCCGAGGGTTTCGATGGCGGCGATGTAGGTGCCGGGGACGCCGTGGGCGCGGGCGATCTCGAACAGCTTCGGGGTCCGCGGGTCGTCGGGCTTGTGCATGTGATGGCCGAAGCCCGGCATCGGGCGCCGGGCGTCGCGGACCGCCTGCACCTCGCGCCTGGCCGCCACCTCGACGCCGTCTGCGTCCGTTGTAATGCGGGCCAATATTTCGGCGGCGAGCTCCATGGTGCCGACGAACTGGCTCCCCACCGCCAGCAGGCCCGACGCCACGGCCCCCTGCAGGGCCTCGGGCGCGCTGTGATAGACCAGGCGCGTGGCGATGACGCTGGGGGTCAGTCCGTGCTCCATCAGGGTCACCAGGACGGCGTCGACGATGGCGGTGTCCGCCGCCCCCGGCATGCGCCCGGTGATGTGCAGGAACATCATCTCGGTGAAGGTGACCTTGCCCATCAGCTCCTCGACCAGATCGCGGTCGCGGACATAGAGGGCATCGAGGGTGTGGGTGCAGAGGTGGGTGACGGGTCCTTTTGATTGGGTCATGGGGAGCCTCGCTGACGAATCGTTGCGTTTATTGGGAAAATGGTCACTCGGAAAACTGGGCCTTGGCCTCGCGCCGGAGCACCTTGCCGACGGGGCTTCTGGGCAGCTCGGGGGTGAAATGGATGCGTTTCGGCGCCTTCACCGAATCCAGGCGCTCCTTGACGAAGGCGATCAGGGCGGCCTCGTCGGCCGGGGCGCCGTCCACCGTCTCGATCGCCGCGTGCACGGCCTCGCCCCACTTGTCGTCGTTGACGGCGAAGACGACGCATTCCTTGACGCTCGGGTGCTCGCCGATCACCGCCTCGACGTCGCTGGGATAGACGTTGAAGCCGCCGCTGATGATGACGTCGCGGATGCGGTCCTTGATGAAGACGTAGCCGCGCTCGTCCATCAGGCCGACGTCGCCGGTGTGCAGCCAGCCGTCAACGATGGTCCGGGCCGTCTCCTCGGGCATGTCGAGGTAGCCCTTCATCACCAGGTCGCCCCGGATCACGATCTCGCCGGTCTCGCCCGTGGGCATCAGGTCGCCGTCCGTGCCCATGATCGCGACCTCGGTCAGGAGCGTCGGGCGGCCGCAGGAGGCCAGGTTGCGCTCGTCCTTCCAGTCGGCGGCCCGGATGCAGGTGGCGATCTGCGGCGCCTCGGTCTGCCCGAAGCACATTTCGAGGGCGTTGTTGAAAAGCGGGATGGCCTTGCGGATCTGTTCCGTGCGCATGCCGGCGCCGCCGACGATCACGTGTTTGAGGCTGGGGAAGCGGCGTTTTTCGACTCCCGGTTCGGCCATCATCATGTAGACCACTGTGGGGGGGAGGAACAGCGATGTGATGGCGTGTTCCTCGAAGGCATCGAGGATCCCCCCCGGGCTCGCCGGGCCCATGAAGACCTGGGTCCCGCCCACCGACAGGACCGGCAGGATCAGGGTGTTGGAGCCGTGGGTCATCGGCGTCGCGATCAGGTGGCGGTCGTTTTCGTCGAAGGCGAAGGACGCCATCATGGTCCCGACGCAGGCATTCCAAACCCGGTAGGTCTGCAGGCAGCCCTTGGGCCGGCCGCTGGAGCCGCCGGTGAACTTGATCGCTTGCAGGTCGTCCATGGCGAGCTTCGGGCGCGCCGGGCGCCGCCCGTCGTGGTCCGCCATCAGGGCCTCAAGCGAACCGGCACCGGTGCCGTCCCTGCCGGCGACCACGGTGGCGCCGCCGGCCTCGACCTTGTCCAGGCAGTCGACGTCGGCGGCGATGATCGACGGCCCCGTCGCCGCGATCATCCGTGAAAGTTCTTCCCGGCCGTTCCTCGGGTTCAGGGGCACCCAGGTTTTGCCCGCGGCCAGGGTCGCCAGCCACGCCAGCAGGTGTTCGGTGGTGTTGTAGGCGCACACCCCGACCCGGCTTTGGGTTGCCGGGTCGATGGCCTGCCAGGCGGCGGCG
>JAJFIG010000009.1 GCA_021775195.1 Rhodospirillales bacterium
TCTCGACCACCAAATCGAACACCTTGCGGTCGCGGAAATAGCTGTCCCCGAAATCGAGGGTGACGTAGCTCTTCATCATGTGGACGAAGCGCTCGTGGGCCGGCTTGTCGAAGCCGTAGAGCTTTTCGATTTCCTTGATCAGTTCGGGGTCGAGGCCGCGGGCGCCGCGGTATTTTTCCGCCGCCCCGCCGCCACCTGCCTGCTGCGAGCCCTGGCGGTTTCCGATCTCGCCGCCGCCGGCGCCCGAGACCCGCGCCGTGGCCTCGACCGCGGTTCCCTTGATCTGGGCAATCAGCCTTTCCACCGGTCCGCCGGGTGCCACCTGGACGATGGCGAAGTTGACCACCATGATGCCGAAAAGCGTCGGGATGATCAGCAGCAGGCGGCGGATGATGTAGGAGAACATGGGCGGCTCCGTCTCGCCGGAAGACTATTTCTTCTTTCGCCGGGCTTCCAGCGCCGCTTTCTTTTTCGGATCGACCCACCAGTTACCGAAGGCAAGAGAATATTTAGGCGTCTTCGCCGGGCGCGCGAACTTGTCCCAATAGGCGATCCGGAAGCTGCGAATGTGCCACTGGGGAACCACGTAGTGCCCCCACAGCAGCACCCGGTCCAGCGCCCGGGACCGGGTGATCAGGCTTTTCCGGTCGGGCGCCGCGATCACCGAATCGATCAGGGTGTCTATCGCCTTGTCCTTGATGCCGATGGTGTTGTTGCTGCCCTGGCGGTCGGCCGCCGTCGTGCCCCAGTACTCCCGCTGCTCGTTGCCCGGCGACAGGGACTGGCCGAAGACGTCGACGATCATGTCGAAGTCGAAATCCTCGGTCCGCTTCTGGTATTGGGCCGCATCCACGGTGCGTACCCGGGCATCCACCCCGAGCCGCTTGAGGTTCTTGACGAAGGGCAGCGCGATGCGCTCCCAGGTAGGCTGGGCGAGTAGAATCTCGAAGGCAAACGGTTCGCCTGTCTTGCCGTTGACCAGCTTGCGGTCCTTGAACTGCCAGCCGGCTTCCCTGAGAAGTTTCAGGCCCTGGCGCAGGTTTTTGCGGATGTTGCCCGATCCGTCCGATTTCGGCGGCTGGTAGGTCTTGGTGAACACTTCGTCTGGTATCCGGCCGCGCAGGGGTTCCAGGATCTTGAGCTCGTCCGGCGACGGCCGGTCCCTGGAAGCGAGCTCGGAATTGGAGAAGAAGCTGGTGGTGCGCGTGTACTGGCCGTAGAACAGGTTCTTGTTGGTCCAGGCGAAGTCGAAGGCATAGGACAAGGCCTGGCGCACCCGCGGGTCCTGGAACAGGGGACGGCGCAGGTTGAAGATAAAGCTCTGCATGCCGGTCGGCCGTTCGTGGCGAATCTGCTCCTTCTTGATCAGTCCCTGGCGCACCGCCGGCGCGTCATAGGCGGTGGCCCAGTTCTTGGAGACGTTCTCCTCGCGGAAATCGTATTCGCCGGCCTTGAAGGCCTCCAGCGCCACGGTGGTGTCCCGGTAGTAGTCGTAGCGAATGACGTCGAAGTTATTGGCTCCCTTGTTCACCGCCAGGTCCGCCCCCCAGTAGTCCTTGACCCGCTCGAAAATGATCGAGCGCCCGGGCTCGAAGGATTTGACTTTGTAAGGGCCGCTGCCAAGGGGCGGCTCCAGGGTCGTCTTGTCGAAGGCCCGGTCTTTCCAGTAGTGCTTGGGCAGGACCGGCAGCTGGCCGATGATCAGCGGCAATTCCCGGTTCTCGCCCCCACTGAACCTGAACTTCACGCTTCGCGGACCCACCTTTTCCGCCTTGGTGACGTTGGCGTAGTAGAACCGGTACCGGGGACTGCCCTTGCTCTTCAGGATATCGAAGCTGAAGATCACATCCTCGGGCGTGACCGGTTTGCCGTCGTGCCAGCGGGCCTCCCGGCGCAGGGTAAAGGTCACCCACGCCCGGTCGTCGGGCATATCGATGGACTCCACGAGCAGACCGTATTCGGTGAAGGCTTCGTCGCCGGAACTGGTAAGCAGGGTCTCGAAGACGTTGCCCAGTCCCGCTGCCGGCACCCCCTTGAGGATGAATGGATGCAGGCTGTCGAAGGTACCGATGGCGGCAAGCCGCACGGTGCCGCCCTTAAGTGCGTTCGGATCGGCGTAGTCGAAGTGCTTGAAATCGGAACCGTACTTGGGCTCGCCGTGCATGGCGATGCCGTGCATCGTCTCGATCTCGGTGGCAGCCACGGGCGGAATAGCCTGGGTTGCCACTGCTCCGATCATGATCAGTACGGCAAAGACTGCACGCATGGGCCTTCCACTCCTTAACCTTGATCCGTCTTAGGATATTGGCGGCACACCCCCTTGCAATCAAGGTCGGCGTGGCCGTCGTCACCCGGATGTGATAGCCCGTCAGCCGGCCAGAACGTCCATCGCCGCCTGGTGCATGCGAGCATCACCTGCGGCCACAACCCGGCCGTCGGACGTGAGCGTCAGGGGATTGCCGCTCCAGTCCGTTATGACGCCGCCGGCACCCTCGATGATCGGCACCAGGGCCGTATAGTCGTAGGGCTGCATGGTCGATTCGACCACCAGGTCGACGGTGCCATTGGTCAGCAGCCCATAGGCCAGGCATTCGGCGCCGTAGACGGCGCGGCGTGATTTTCTGCGCAGGTGCTCGAAGGCGTCGAAATCGGCGCCGGGAAACATGTGGGGCGACGTCGCGTAGAGCCACGCCTCCTCCAGGGCCGCGCACGCCCGTACCCGCGCCGGCTCGCCGTTGAAGGTGGTCGGGTGCCCCTGGCATCCGATCCAGCGCTCCTTGAGCGCCGGCGCGTCCATGACGCCAAGGATCGGCACTCCGTGGCGCATCAGACCGATGAGGGTCCCGAACAGAGGTTTGCCGGTGACGAAGGACTGGGTCCCGTCGATGGGGTCCAGCACCCAGACGTACTCGGCGTCGATGCGTTCGTTTCCGTGTTCCTCGCCATAGATGCCATGGTCGGGAAAGGCGTCGGCGATGAGTGCCCGCATGGCCGCCTCGGCCTCGCGGTCGGCGATGGTGACCGGGCTTTCGTCGTCCTTGGCATCGATACCCATGGTGTGGCGAAAATAGCCCATGGCAATGGGCGCCGCCGCGTCGGCCAGCTGCACCGCCAGGTCGACAAGGTCTTGAGCGACGTCGCCGGTCAAAGCGGAGGCCGATGATCCCGCGGCGGTCATGTCCCGGTCACGGCAACGGTTTGGGTGAATCGCTGAACGAGCGCAGATAAGCGATCAGCGCCGCCCGGTCACCAGCTTTCTTCAGTCCCTTGAACGGCATCTTGTTACCCGGCGCGAATTTCTTCGGTGCTGTGAAGAATGCGTCCAGGTCGGCATACGACCACTCGCCGCCCATCCCCTTGAGCACCGAGGAGTACTTGAATTTCTCGGCGGCGGCCCTGGCTCGCCCGACGATGTCCCACAGATTGGGGCCAACCTTGTTCTTGCCTCCCTTGGCGGTGGTGTGACAGGCCTTACATTTCTTGAACACTTTCTGGCCCGCGTCGGCGCTTGCTGCTGCCAGGAGCGCCGCCAGTCCACCCTCTGCCGCATCGGGTACGGTCGCCGGGGCCGCTACCGGCTGCGCTTCGGCAACCGACTTGGTTTCGGCCGCCGGCTTGGCCTCCGCCACCGCCGCCTCCGTTGGCGCCCGGAATGCGTCAGCCGCCGATTCGTCCGGCTCCACCAGCATGTCGGCCAGCATCAGGGATCCCCAGATCAGCCAGGCCGTGATCAAGATCGAGCCCCCGAGTTTTTCGAGAAACGAAAACTTCATGAAATACTCCCACTTTCGTCCGTTACCGGCGGCGTTGGAGGAATGTAGCCGCAAGCCCACCGCCGGTTCAATCGTCCCTTGGCCAAATCCTGTTTTCGCCCGGCCCTGGAGCAGTATATGGTGCCTCCTCGCCCCGCCATCCAGGCCGCTCCCTTGTAGGACATGCCGCATGAGCCCACCCCGCAACCCCATCGTCGTCATCCCCGCGCGCATGGCGTCGACCCGCCTTCCCGGCAAGCCCCTGTCCACCATCGGCGGCGAGGCCATGATCGTCCGCGTCTGGAAGCAGGCCTCGGTGGCCAACGTCGGTCCGGTTGTGGTCGCCTGCGCCGACCCCGAGATTGCCGACGTGGTCAAGCGCGCCGGTGGCCACGCCGTGATGACCCGCCGCGACCACGTTTCCGGTTCCGACCGGGTATTCGAAGCCGTCGAGGCGGTGGACCCCGATG
>JAJFIG010000081.1 GCA_021775195.1 Rhodospirillales bacterium
GACCCGGCTGATCCAGGGCGCCTTCAGCATCGCCGTGGTCACGGTGGTGGCCCTGCTGGCCTGGGAGATGATCGATTCCGGTGTCGAGCGCTACCTCAACCGTATCGATGCGGACGGCAACGCCATCCAACGGAGCGCCCGGGTGCGGACCCTGCTGCCGCTGCTGCGCAACGTCGTGTTCGTGGTCCTTAGCGTCATGGTGGTCCTGATCGTGCTCTCGGAACTGGGCGTCAACATCGCGCCGCTCCTCGCCGGTGCCGGCGTCGTCGGGCTGGCCGTCGGCTTCGGTGCCCAGAAACTGGTTCAGGACGTGATTACCGGCGCCTTCATCCTGTTCGAGGACGCCATCTCCGTCGGCGACGTGGTCAAGGTGAGCGGGCAGGCCGGGGTGGTCGAGGCGCTGTCCATCCGTTCCATCCGGCTGCGCGACCTGTCGGGCAGCGTCCACACCATCCCCTTCAGCTCCGTCGACACGGTCACCAACATGACCAAGGAGTTTTCCTACTACGTCTTCGAGGTCGGGGTGGCCTACCGCGAGGACACCGACCAGGTCACTGGAGTGCTCAACGAGATCGGTGCCGGGATGCAGGCCGACGACAACTACGGCCCCTTCATTGTCGAGCCCCTGGAGGTGCTGGGGGTGGACAAGTTCGCCGACTCGGCGGTGATCATCAAGGCGCGGTTCAAGACCGCGCCCATCAAGCAGTGGTTCGTCGGCCGCGAGTTCAACCGGCGCATGAAGAAGCGCTTCGACGAGCTGGGAATCGAGATTCCGTTCCCCCACACCACGGTCTATTTCGGCGTCGACAAGGACGGCACGGCGCCGCCGGCGCGCATCGTCAACGAACCCGCCGGCGGGCGACCCAGTGGCGGCGGTACAGGCACGGCGGCGAAGACCGGCGAGACACCAGCCCGGATCGACATCCCCACCGATAGCGAAGCCGGCGTGGAGGATGGGTAGGCAAGGCGTTGCTGGCCTCGATGACGTCGCCGGCCTCGACTGGTTACCCCTAGAACGCCCCGGTCCTATCATTCCACCTCGGCCGTGCCGGCCTCGGGGTCGGCGGCGGTCACCTGGCTTCGCCGGTGCATGGTCCAGCTCTGGGCCTCGATGAAGATCCGGGTGATCTCGGGGAAGGCCTCCTTGATGGCGATCTCCATTTCAGAGACCGCCTTCTCGACCTCTTCCGAGGGCACCCTGTCGTCGAAATCGAGGCTCAGGTTCAAGAGGACATCCTCGGGGCCGAGATGCATGGTCAGGGTTTCGTTGATCTCCTTGACCACCGGCTGGTTGAGGGCGATACGCTTGATTCCGGCGATGGTCTCGCTGTCGGCGCGCTCGCCGACAAGCAGGCCCTTGCATTCATAGGCCAGCAACGCCGCGATGGCGGTCAGGATGACGCCGATGAGGACGGAGGCGACGCCGTCGAGCACCGGCATGTCCAGAACCTGGCCAAGGGCAATGCCGACGAAGGCGACAATGATGCCGAGCATGGCCGCCGTGTCCTCGAACAGGACGGTGAAAACGGTGGGGTCCTTGCTGTGGTGGACGGCGGCGAGAAATCCCTGACTTCCCTGGCTTTTCTTGAACTCCTTGAAGGCGATGAACCAGGCCCAGCCCTCGAAGACCAGGGCGGCGCCGAGGACGGCGTAGTTGACCACCGGGTTGGTGACCGGTTCGGGGTGGCGGATCTTGTCGACGCCCTCGAAAAAGGAGACACCGGCGCCGAGTCCGAAAATCAACACCGCGACGACAAAGGTCCAGAAATAAAGCTCCGGGCCGTATCCGAACGGATGTATATCGTCGGCCGGCCGCCTGGCGCGGCGAAGGCCATAGAGCATCAGGACCTGATTGCCGGTGTCGACGAGAGAATGGATGGCCTCGCTGAGCATGGCCGAACTGCCGGTAAAGGTGGCGGCGGCGAACTTGGTCACGGCAATGAGGCTGTTGCCGGCCAACGCGGCGTAGATCACCTTTTTCGACGAATGGGCTGCCATGTGGGGATTCCCGTCAGGTGGGTCCGATGAACCGGGTGATGAGCGATGGCCTCGCCATGGTCGCCGAGGTTGGCGCGTTCGTCAAACATGCGGGTTAGGGAGGTGGGTCGGCGATATCGGCTTCCAGGTCCGCGACGGTCTCGGCTTCGATGACCCGGCGGGCGACATCGTAGGCGAACCCGGCCCGGGCGAGAGCCGCCAGGTCCTTGTCGTGGGATGCCTTGCGGGCTGACGTGCGGTAGGGGCCGAGGCGGCGGCGGCGGGCGAGGGCTGCGGCGGCCTCGAGTTCCGGGTCGGCGGCATCCTCGGCCAGGGCCGCCAGGGCGGCCTCGATGACCTCGGAGTCGAGCTTCTTGGCGCGCAGCTTGGCGGTGATCAGGCGCGCCGAATTGCCGTGCCGGTGCAGGGTACGGACACGGGCATCGGCATAGGCGCGGTCGTCGAGCAGGCCGCTCCGAGTGAAACGGATGATGAGGGCGTCGACCAGGTCCGCGCCCTCGTCCGGGTCGGTGTCGTGGGCTCGGGCCGATCGCTCGACCTTGGCCATGAGGATCCGGCGCAGGTTGCCGGCCGAGGTGGCGAAACGCTGAAGGTAATGAAGGGCGGCATTCTCCAGGTAACGGGGGGTCACCTTGCGGGGCCCGCGGCGTGGCTTCTTCCGGCGGTTCGGCGGGGAATCACCTTCCGGCGGCGGGCTGTCGAAGTCGTCCTCCATGACCGCCATGATGCCACGGACGGCGTCCGGCGCGGATGGCTTTTTTGATTGCGGTCGGCGGACCCTTTTTCATCACGCGTACAAGGACAAGTCGCTGTATAAGAAGGCCTCGCGCAAACGGATGCAAAAGGACAGGCCGATGAACCCCGACAGTACCGCCAACTGGATCGGACTGTGGACCCTCTACCTGCGCGAGGTCCGGCGTTTCATGAAGGTCTACACCCAGACCCTGATGGCGCCTTTGGTGACGACGCTGCTGTTCCTGGCGATCTTCTCCCTGGCTCTGGGCCGGGCCGTGGAAACCGTCGGCGGGGTGCCGTTCACCCAGTTCCTGGCGCCGGGGCTGATCATGATGGCGATCGCTCAGAACGCTTTCGCCAATACCTCGTCGTCGATGATGATCGCCAAGGTCCAGGGCAACATCGTCGATACCCTGATGCCGCCCCTGAACGCCCACGAACTGACCTTCGCCATCGCCATCGGCGGCGCTACCCGAGGCGTTCTGGTGGGCGCGGTGGTGGGGCTGGCGATGGCGGTTTTCGTCGATCTGCCGATCCATCACGCGGGATACATCGTCTTTCACGCGGTCGCGGCGGCGCTGATGCTGTCGCTGTTGGGCACCATGGGCGGCATCTGGGCCGACCGCTTCGATCACATCGCCGCAGTCACCAACTTCGTGGTCATGCCGCTGTCGTTCCTGTCGGGGACCTTCTATTCCATCGAGCGTTTGCCCGAGGCGGTTCAGACCATCGCCTTCTTCAACCCGTTCTTCTACACCATCGACGGCTTCCGCTATGGTTTCATCGGCCACGCCGACAGCGAACCCTTGGTCGGGTTGGCGGTGATGGCCGCGATCGACGGGGCGCTGTGGCTGGCGTGCCATCGGATGTTCGCCAGCGGCTACAAGCTCAAGGCCTGATCCCGGTATTCGGCTGGCGGTTGTCGTCCGGGCCCGTCACCCATGGTCGTTGACAGAGGCCGGCCGGATACTGATACTTCTCGGTTTTTCGCGGCAGGGTCGGTGTCTGGCACCGGCCCGAAACGTTTGGAGACACAACCATGATTCCCGCCAGCATGCCGACCTATGCGCGCGCCGACGTCGCCTTCGATCATGGGGAGGGCGTCTATCTGTATGCCAGCGACGGACGCCGATTCCTCGATTTCGGCGCCGGTATCGCGGTCGCCGCGCTCGGCCAT
>JAJFIG010000082.1 GCA_021775195.1 Rhodospirillales bacterium
CCACGGCCAGACGGCAATAACCGATGCCCAGGTCGACGGGCGCATAGACTTCCGAAAAATCGAATTCCATAAGCACATCATTACCGGCAACGCCCAGGTGGGCGGCACCAAAGGCGACGAAGGTGGCAACGTCGAAACTACGCACCCGGATGATGTCCAGGCCGGGTAAATTGGTGGTGAATCGCAACTGACGGCTGGCAGGGTCGTCAAAGGCGGCCTCGGGCTCGATCCCGGCATGGCGGACCAAGGGCATCACCTCTTTCAGGATGCGCCCCTTGGGCAGGGCCAGTACCAGTTTCTCGTTCCTCGGCAAAGCCTTACCCTCGCAGTGGGGGGCGGAAAAAGGTCGTGCATTCAATAAGGCTGTGCCCGTGGCAGAAGCCAATTTTCCCACCCGCAAGGCGCGGACCGTGCCGCGATGCCAATCCATCGCAAGCGGTCCGCAACGCGGCGGGTGGGAAAAGGGGCCCCGCTCCTGCGGAATTGGGCACAAATGACGAGGGCTCGCGTCGCTCGTCCTTGAATATGCGCTGCATGTCCTGCGTCCTCGCTCCTAATCCCTCGTCATTATCGCCGCAACCACGGGTGCAGCCTTATTGAATACACGACCTAAATAGAGGGTTTCGGCGCCCTCTGCCAGTGACAGTTTGTGTCTCCGGTGCCACCGGAGGCGCCGGAAAAGCCTGGGATTCAGGCAATTCCTCACCTGAACGGTTCGGGAATAGGATACCCGCGGCGCCTTTGTCATGTGGAGGGCAATGTCCCGGCGGTCCCGTCGTCCCGGACATTCGGCAGGTCCCGGGCTACGGTGACCCGCCGGCGCCCGCCTCGACCTCTCCCGGAGCCGGAGAGCCCGCGGACTCGTCGCGGATACGCTCTATGTCGGCACCGCAGGCGGCCAGCTTTTCCTCCAGCCGCTCATAGCCCCGGTCCAGGTGGTAGATGCGGCTGACCACGGTCTCGCCGTCGGCCACCAGCCCCGCCAGCACCAGCGACACCGAGGCCCGCAGGTCGGTGGCCATTACCGGCGCCCCCGACAGGTTGGGGACCCCGCGGACGATGGCCGAGGCCCCGTGGACGTTGATGTTGGCCCCCATGCGGCACAGTTCCGGTACGTGCATGAAGCGGTTCTCGAAGATGGTCTCGGTGATCATCGACGCCCCGTCGGCGACCGCCATCAGGACCATGATCTGGGCCTGCATGTCGGTGGGAAACCCGGGGAAAGGCTCGGTCATCACGTCGATACCGTCGAGACGGCCCTCGGTCCGGCTCACCCGGACGCCGTCAGGAATTTCGGTGATCTCGGCCCCCGCCCGGGTCAAAGTGTCGGCCACCGCCTCGATGAGATCCAGGCGCGCACCCATCAGGTCCACAGTACCGCCGGTGATCGCCGCCGCCACGGCGTAGGTTCCGGTCTCGATGCGGTCCGACACAACCGAGTACTCGGCACCGCCGAGGCGGTCCACCCCGGTAATCCTGAGCGTATCGGTGCCAATGCCCTCGATCTCCGCCCCCATGGCCGTCAGGCAGTGGGCGAGGTCGGCAACCTCGGGTTCGCGGGCGGCGTTGTTGAGGACGGTCTCGCCCTTGGCCAGGGTCGCCGCCATGAGCAGGTTCTCGGTCCCGCCCACGGTCGCCTGGGGGAAGACGATGGAAGCCCCCGTCAGACCATTGGGGGCCGTCGCCTCGATGTAGCCTTCCTGGATCTCGATCTCGGCCCCCAGCTCGGCCAGGGTCTTGAGGTGCAGGTCGACGGGCCGGGTGCCGATGGCGCAGCCCCCGGGCAACGACACCCGGGCCCGGCCGCAGCGCGCCAGCAGCGGCCCCAGCACCAGCACCGAGGCGCGCATGCGCCGCACCAGGTCATAGGGCGCCGTGGTCTCGGTGATGTCTCCCGCGCGGAGCGCAAAAACCCGCCCCATGTGCCCACCGACCCCCGCCTCGCCGTTCATGCTGATCCCGACCCCCAGCTCGACCAGCAGGTTGGCCATGGTCGAGACGTCGGCGACGTGGGGCAGGTTGGACAGCATCAGGGTTTCGTCGCTGAGCAGGCTGGCGGCCATCAGCGGCAGGGCGGCGTTCTTGGCCCCACCGATGGCGATCGGCCCGTGCAGCGGCGTGCCGCCGCGAATGCGTATACTGTCCATGAATGGTCCCTTGTTCCCACGAAAGGGCGCGAGCCGGGGCGCGCTGGACGCCCTGGAAGCCCGTGGCGACGGGTTTTACTGCATGCGGGGCGCCGCCTCAACCCGCGACGGCAAAAAAGCCGGGGCCCGGAACAGCGCCCGAAATCAGGACGCTTCGTCCCGGCGCCGGTCGCGGGCCTGGGCGCGGCGCTTTTTCAGGTTCTCGCGCAGCGCCCGGGCCTGGCGCTGGCGCCGCTCCTCGGCCTTGCTGCGCTCCGCCCGCGGCGTGTCCGGGGGCTTCGGTTTTCCATTCTCGGTCATGTCCGTCAACCATGCTCGGGAAGTGCCGTCGGCGGCCATGGTGGCGGCCGGGCGGGGCCCGGTCAAGGGACCCTTGCGCAGGCGCCCGGCCCTGTGGCATGTTCGCCCCCCTACACCCCGGTGCCGCCGTAGCTCAGGGGTAGAGCACGCCCTTGGTAAGGGCGGGGCCGTAAGTTCGATTCTTACCGGCGGCACCATTTCAGCCCTTTTTGCAGCGTCGTCGTCAGCGTCCGGATCGACGTGGGCGGACGTCCATTCCTTGAGCGTATGTGAACCAATGCAGGACATCATCGTCGTCGAACACCGCGACATGCCGTCTCCCGACCGGGGGCGGCGGCATCTGCACGATCGCGGGTTCCGCATCCGCGCCGTCGGACCGTTCAGGGGCGAGGCCCTGCCGGCCCTCGACGAACGGATGGCGGGTGTCGTCATCATGGGCGGACCCCAGTACGTCACCCATCTCGACGAGTTCCCCTACCTGAAGGCGGAAATGGATTTTGCCGGCAAGGCGATGGCGAAGGGCCTTCCCGTTTTGGGCATCTGCCTCGGCGCCCAGCTCATCGCCCGTCATCTCGGCGCCAGCGTCGCCGATCATCCCGACGAGTCTGTCGCCTTCGGGTATTACGAGGTGAAACCGACCCGGGACGGCCGGGATTTCCTTTCCGAGGGCCTCCATGCCCCGGCCGGCAACGTCCAGGGCTTCGAGGTGCCGGCTGGCGCCACCCTCCTGGCCGAGGGTGATATGTTCCCCAACCAGGCCTTCCGTGTTGATGGCAACACCTATGGCCTGCAGTTCCACCCCGAGGTGACGCGCCCCATCCTCGATCTTTGGCAGGATGTTCTGGCCACCAACTACGGCAGGCCCGGCGCCCAGAGCCGGCGCCAGCAGGACGAAGGGTTCGAACGCCACGACGAAAGGCTCGACGGGTGGTACACGAGTTTCCTCGACCGGCTGTTCGGAACCCCAGAAATGCCCTAACCCGCCGATGGGTGACCGGCGCGTTCTTCCGCTCCAACCCCTTCCCGAATAAGACCCGATCGGCCCGGCGCCGAACCACCAGGGGATTCGGGTGCCGCCGCCACCGGACAGCCGTTCCGGGTGAATTTCCAGGAGGTGTTGTTTACGACCATCCCGCAGCAGGCCATGCGGGCGCCCTGGGGCGTGACGATGCAGACGCAGGTGTCCAGCGCATAGGACTGGCCGGCGTAGCGGCAGGTGCAGTTGGGATCGCCCATGACCACGTTGGGGCTGGCAAGGACGGCCCCGGCAACGGCGGCGGTGATCAGGATTTGTCTCGGGATCGACATGGGCGCGGTCTCTCCCCTATCGGTGACGAGGGGTCATCCTACCACGGCGTCACGCCCGGCCGCACGCCTGAACCAAGATTGGCGCCGGCACCCGCCTCTTCCCGGCCCTCGCCCAGATAGCCCTCGACCTCGCCAGCGGTGGTCCGTGACAGATCCAGACATGCCGCCACCGACGGGCCCTGGAAGTAGTTGCCGGTGACGAAGAGGCCCGGGCGGCGCCGTCCGGCGTCTTGCAGGCTGGCAACGCGCGCGCCGTGGCCAATGGTGTACTGGGGCAGGCCCAGGGGCCAGTTACGCACCCGCGCCACCGTCGGTTCGCCACGCGCGCCGATGAGGTCGGCGAACTCGCCCCTGACCAGGTCGACAAGTTCTTCCGCCGGCAACCGCGCCAGCTCCGGGTTGCGCGCCCCGCCGACGTAGCCGGCGA
>JAJFIG010000083.1 GCA_021775195.1 Rhodospirillales bacterium
GCTGCATCACCGACGGCAATCCGCTGGGCGAGGAGCGGGCCACGCGGGACGCCTGGGCCGAGGGCCTCGGCGTCAAACCGTTTGCCGAGGGCATGGAGTTGCTCTACTTCGTCGGCTGCTACTACAGCTACGATCCGCGGATGAAGAAGGTGGCCGAAGCCACTGTCGAGATCCTGAACAAGGCCGGAGTGGACTACGGCATGCTCGGCACCCGGGAAAGCTGCTGTGGCGAGAGCATCCGCAAGATCGGCGCAGAAGATACCTACAAGAAACTGGCCAAAGAGAACATCAAGACCTTTGTCGATAGCGGGGTCAAGAAGATCGTCGTCTCATCGCCCCATTGCCTCGAAGCATTCAGGAAGGAATATGCCGAGTTCATGGTGAACTTCCAGGTGCTCCACATGACCGAGTTCCTGCTGGAACTGATCAGGGACGGCCGGCTCGAAATCACCGGAACGCTGGAGAAGACTGCGACCTATCACGACCCGTGCTATCTGGGCCGGCACAACGATATCTTCGACGAGCCGCGGGAAATCCTGGACGCGATCCCCGGCCTGACCATCAGGGAAATGCCGGCGAATCGCCGCAACAGCCTCTGCTGCGGCGGCGGCGGCGGGCGCGTCTGGATGGAGACGGTGAAGGGGGAGCGGTTCTCCGACCTCCGGCTGGAGCAGGCTCGGGCCATCAAGGCCGACCTGTTGATCACCGCATGCCCATACTGCATCTCCATGTTCGAGGACAGCCGCGTGACCCTCGAGATGGAGGGCGAGATCGAGATCAAGGACATCACCGAGATCATTCGCGACGTTATCTAAAGGACAAGAGCCTGTGGTCAAGAATTCAACTGGCGCGAATACGGGAGACGTATTGATCGTCGGCGGCGGGATCAGCGGCATTCAGGCCGCTCTGGACATGGCCAACGCCGGCTTCAAGGTCTATCTGGTGGAGAAGGGGCCCAGTATCGGCGGGCACATGGCCCAGCTGGACAAGACCTTTCCCACCAATGACTGCTCTACGTGAATCCTCGCACCAAAAATGGTCGAGTTCGGCCGTCATCACAATATAGAAGCCTTGACCTACGCCGAAGTAAAGAGCGTCGAGGGGGACGTCGGCAACTTCAAGGTAACGGTATCCAAGAAGCCCCGTTACATCGACGAGGACAAGTGCACCGGCTGCGGCATCTGCATGAAGTACTGCCCGGTGGAGTACCCGGATCAGTACAACCAGGAGCTGTGCGACAACAAGGCGATCCACATCTACTTTTCCCAGGCGATCCCCCTGGTGACCTACATCGATGAGAGCTGCCTCAGGCTCACCGAAGGCAAGTGCGACATCTGCATGGGCGCTTGTCAGCCCGAGGCTATCGACTTCAGGCAGACCACCGAAAAAGTCGAACTCAACGTAGGGACGATCATCCTCTCCGCGGGCGTGGAGCCGTTCGACCCCTCGGCGGTCGAAGAGTATGGCTACGGCAAGCTTCAGAACGTGGTTACCAGCATGGACTATGAGCGGCTGCTCTCGTCCACCGGACCACACCGCGGTGAGATCCGTCGCGCCACGGACGGCAAGCATCCCCGGAATATCGCGTGGCTGCAGTGTGTCGGTTCCCGCCGCGTCACGCCGGGCGAGAACAGCTACTGCTCGGGCGTCTGCTGCACCTATACCCAGAAGCAGGTCATCCTGACCAAGGAGCACGAAGCCGAAGCCGAGTGCACGGTGTTCCATAACGACATCCGGTCCATCGGCAAGGATTTCGAGCGTTACTACCACCGGACGGAGCAGCTTCCGGGCGTCCGCTTCCTCAGGAGCTATACGTCGGTCGTCGGCGAAAACCCGGAAAACAACAATGTCGTGGTGCGCTACGCCACACCGGCGGACGGAGTCAAGGAAGAAGAGTTCGACATGGTGGTGCTCTCCGTCGGACTGAATCCCCCCGCCGACCACCAGGGCTTTGCCACAACGTACGGCATCAGCCTCAACGAACACGGCTTCCCCGAAACCGTCCGCGGGAACCCAATGGCGACCACGAGGCCCGGGGTTTTTGTCAGCGGCGGCCTGCAGGGACCGGTGGACATTCCGGAGTCGGTGTACAGCGCCAGCGGCGCCGGATCCCAGTGCGGCGAACTCCTCAGCTACCGGCGGGATAAGCTGACCACGGAGATGTCGTACCCACCGGAGCGGGATACGGCCGGCGAGGAACCGCGCGTGGGCGTCTTTGTCTGTCACTGCGGAGCGAACATAGGCAGCGTGGTAGATGTTCCCTCTGTCGTGGAGGAGGTCCGGACATACCCCAACGTGGTGCATGCCCAGGAGCAGCTCTTCTCCTGTGCCAACAACGCGATCAAGGAGATATCGGAGCTAGCGGAAGAGAAAGGGCTAAACCGGGTCGTGATCGGCGCCTGCTCTCCCCGGACGCTCGAAGCACTGTTCCGCGACACCCTGCGGGAGGCGGGGCTCAACCAGTACTACCTCGAGATGGCCAACATTCGCGAACAGTGTTCCTGGGTCCATTCCAAGGAGAAGCCAGACGCCACCCGGAAGGCCAAGGACATCATCCGCATGTCGGTGGCCCGGGCAGCGCACTTGCAGCCGCTGGAAGAGTTCGATCTTCCCGTGAACAAGCGGACCCTGGTGGTCGGCGGCGGCATCGCCGGCATGACCTCCGCGCTCTCCATCGCCAAGCAGGGCTACCCGGTTCACCTGGTGGAGAAGGAAAAGCGACTCGGCGGGACGGCGCGGCGACTCCACACCACCCTGGAGGGGCTGGACGTCAAATCCTACCTGGATGACCTGATTCAATCGATCTACAGCAATCCGCTGATTCATGTTTCGCACAACGCCACCATCGAGGCTGTTACCGGTTACGTGGGAAACTTCACCACCACCATCGAGACCAACGGCGTGATCAAGAAAATCGACCATGGCGCGTCGGTCATCGCCGTGGGAGCCGATGTCCACCGCCCCGCTGAATACCTCTACGGGGAAAACGACAAGGTGGTCACCCACCTCGAACTTGGCGAGAAGATCGCCCTCAAAGATGAGTCGCTGGTCACGGCGGAGAGCCTGGTCATGATCCAGTGTGTCGGCTGCCGTAACGAAGACCGCGATTACTGCAGCCGCGTCTGCTGTAGCCACGCGGTGAAGAACGCCCTCGCACTTAGAGATCTGAATCCAAAGGTGGCGATCTACATCCTCTTCAGGGACATGAGGACCTTCGGATTCAAGGAGGACTACTACCGGGAAGCGGCCGACAAAGGCGTGAACTTCATCCAGTACGACCTGGACGACAAGCCCGAAGTTCAAGAGGCCACCAACGAAGCCGGCAAGCCCTGTGTGCGGGTGAGCGTGCCCGACCGGATCCTCGGCAACCGTCTCGACTTGGATGCCGACATCCTTTCGCTGGCCGCCGCGGTGGTTCCCTCGCCCGACGCAAAGGAGATCGCCGGTTTGTTCAAGGTGAACTTGAACCCCGATGGTTTCTTCAAGGAAGCCCACGTCAAGCTGCGTCCGGTGGAGTTCGCCGCGGACGGTGTCTATCTCTGTGGAATGGCCCACTATCCCAAGCACATCGAGGAAGTGGTCAACCAGGCCTATGGCGCCGCCGGACGGGTGTTGACCATGATGTCGCACGACACCGTTGTGGCCTCGGGTTCAGTCGCGGGGGTCCAAGAATACGATTGTGTATCATGCGGGGCTTGTATCACCGCCTGCACCTATGGTGCGATCGAGTTTGTTGATACGCCAAAGGGCAAAAAGGCTCGGGTCAATCCGGTCCTTTGCAAGGGGGACGGTCTGTGCGCCGCAAAATGTCCCACCAGTGCCGTAGCGCTGAGACATTTCACTGACGAAGCGATTCTCAGCCAGATCGATGCGGCAGGCACCGGGGAAGAGATCCTCGTAGAGCTGGAAGTAGCGGTTGCGGAAACTTGAAAAGGAGGCGGTACCCGGTGAGTTCCAGCACGAAGTTTATCCCGAAGATGCTCGGTTTCGTCTGTCATTGGTGAGCATACGGCGCAGCCGATGCGGCGGGAGTATCCCGTATCCAATACAGCAACGAAGTCCGGCTCATCCGCGTCATGTGCTCCGGCAGGGTCGACCTGGAGTTTGTCTTGAGGGCGTTCTCGAACGGACAGGATGGCGTCCTGATCGGCGGATGCCGACTCAACGAATGCAATTACGAGACTCACGGCAATTACGATGCCCTTGCCAACACGTATATCTGCAAGAAGATCCTGGAGCGTATCGGCCTCAACCCCGCAAGGTTGAGTATCGAGTTCATGTCCGGCGGCGAAGGTAAGCGGTTGGCGGAGGTGATCGACGGGTTTACCGCCAGGATCAAGGAACTCGGTCCTCTTGGCGAGGCTGAAGGATTAGAGAAGTCAGTCATAAGGCGAGCACTCGATTCCGCCAGAAAGTTGATCCCCTATCTCAGGTTGGTGGAGCGGGAGAAGCTGCGGGCGCCTGTTCGATCGGAAGAGGCCTATCGCGCGTTCTTCGCCGGCGACGAGGTGAACCGGCTGTTCGACGAACTCGTGGGCGACAACCTGGCCATCAGCCGGATCGTATCGCTCCTCGGCGAACGGCCCTCCTCCACGCGTGAGATAGCCGAACGTCTGGGCCTGAGCGCATCCGAGGTGGCCAGGCACGTGAGCAGCTCATCGAGGCAGGGTCTGGTCAGATACGACACGGACGCCAACTGTTACACACTCGCGCTTGCCCCGGCGTGAATAGGATTCGGCAGAGTATTTCGGAAGCCCACGCGATGGAAGCTAAACGGATTGATCAGATCGTTGCTGAACACCAGGGAGCCCCCGACCTGCTGATCCAGGTCCTGCTGGCGGTGCAGAGCGAATACAACTGGCTCCCCAAGGCGGCGCTAACGAGGATCGGTGAGAAACTACGGGTCCCGTTGTCGCGGATACTGCATATCGCCACCTTCTACAAGGCGTTCAGCCTCGTCCCCAAGGGCCGTCACAACGTGCATATCTGCACGGGCACGGCCTGTCACGTGCGCGGCGCGTCGCGGATTCTGGACACGGCGCAGGACCTCACCGGCATCGGAGCCGGTGAGACGGATCTCGAGCTCAAGTTCAGCCTGGAAACGGTGAACTGCATTGGCTGCTGTGCGCTGGGGCCGGTGATCGATATCGACGGGAAGATTCACGGTAACGTATCGACAGGTGAGACAGCCGATATCCTCGAGCGGTACAACTAAGAGAATACGATGGCGCAGTTGAAATCGGTCGAAGAGCTGGATCATTACAGACAAACGCTATCCTCCGGGGGAGATGGCAATGCGGCCTGCATCTCTGTTTGTGCCGGCACCGGCTGTCTGGCGTACGGCGCCGCCGAGGTGATCGACGCCTTCAAGGCGGAAATCGAGAAGCAGGGTCTGACTGCGGAAGTCAAAACAAAGGGAACCGGTTGTCCCGGGTATTGTCAAAAGGGCCCTGTGGTGGTGATCTATCCCGAGGAGATCTGCTACCTCGGAGTAACGCCCGAAGATGTGCCCGAGATCATCACCAAGACCATCGTGGCAAAGGAAGTGGTCGATCGGCTCGTCTACACGGACCCGGATTCGGGCGAAAAGGCCATCCACGAAACGGACATCCCCTACTACAAGTATCAGGAGCGGTTTCTCCTCTCCAGCAACACCCGGATCGACTCCCGAAGCATCGATGACTACCTGTTGATCGATGGGTATACCGCCCTGAGCAAGGCGCTGTTCCAGATGACCGCCGAAGACGTCCTGGAGGAGGTCAAGAAATCCAGTCTCCGGGGCCGGGGCGGCGGCGGTTTCCCCGCCGGCCGCAAGTGGGAAGGGTCGCGCGACGCGCCTGAAAAAGTGAAATACGTACTGGTCAACGCCGACGAAGGTGACCCCGGGGCATTCATGGACCGGGCGCTGCTTGAGGGGAACCCCCATTCGATCCTCGAGGGATTGATCATCGGCGGCTACGCCATCGGTGCCCACCAAGGCTATGTCTACGTCCGGCAGGAATACCCCCTGGCGGTGGAGAACATCAACCTAGCCATTGAACAGGCTGAAGAATACGGCTTGCTCGGCGAGGATATTCTCGGCTCCGGCTTCGACTTCACGGTGAAGGTACACCAGGGAGCAGGCGCCTTCGTCTGCGGTGAATCGACGGCGCTGATGACCGCGCTGGAGGGCCGGGCCGGAGAGCCCCGGCCGAAGTATGTCCGCTCCAACGTCAAGGGCCTTTGGAATCGGCCAAGCGTACTGAACAACGTCGAAACCTGGGCCAATGTCCCGTTGATCATCAACAAGGGCGCGAACTGGTTCACCCAATACGGCACAGAGGGGAGCAAGGGCACCAAGATCTTCTCCCTGGTGGGCAAGATCACCAACACCGGCCTGGTGGAAGTGCCCATGGGCATCACGCTCCGCGATATCATCTACAAGATCGGCGGCGGCATCCCCGACGGCAAGAAGTTCAAGGCGATACAGACCGGCGGACCCTCCGGCGGATGCATACCGGAAGCGCTGCTCGATCTACAAGTCGGTTTTGACGAGTTGACCGAAGCGGGATCGATGATGGGCTCGGGCGGGATGATCGTCATGGACGAAGATACCTGCATGGTGGATCTGGCCAGGTACTTCATCCATTTCCTCTCCGACGAATCGTGCGGCAAATGCGTCCCCTGCCGCGAAGGCCTCAGACAGATGGACCGGATTCTCAAGAGAATCACCGAGGGAAGGGGAGAGGAAGGCGACATCGAAACGCTCGAGGAACTCTCCGAACTGGCCATCGACGCCTCGCTGTGCGCGCTGGGAAAAAGCGCACCGAATCCGCTGCTGAGCACGCTGCGCTATTTCAGGGATGAGTACGAGGCCCACATCAAAGAGAAATGCTGCCCGGCGCTGTCCTGCAGGGAGTTGATTTCATTCTACATCGATCCGGAGAAATGCGTCGCCTGTCTTAGCTGCATGAAGAAGTGTCCGGTGGACGGCATCATCGGCGGCAAGAACAGGATCCATGTCATCGACCAGGAGAAGTGTACCTACTGCGGCACCTGCCTCGACGTCTGCCCGGCCAAGTTCGATGCGGTGGTGAAATATTCCGGTGAGCTGGTTCCAGTCCCGATCCCTGAAGAAGAGCGCGCCATCGATAGGAAGAAGATATGAGCAAGAAGGTCCATTTGCAGATCGATGGCAGGGCTATCGAAGCCGAAGAAGGGGTGACCCTACTCGAAGCGGCCCGCAGCGCCGGGATCAAGATCCCCACCCTCTGCTTCCACCATGAGCTGGAGCCCATGGGCGGGTGCCGCCTTTGCATGGTAGAACTCGACTTCGGCGACTGGGCACGACTGGTGATCTCATGCGTTTACCTGGTGGAAGAGGGCCTGGTCGTCAAGACTCGCTCGGACAAGGTGGACAAGACCAGGAAAGGCATCCTCGAGCTGCTACTGGCCCATGCCCCCAACTCGCCGCAACTGACCGCATTGGCCGAGGAATACGGCGCCGACCGCAACCGCTTTGAACAGGATGCCTCATTCTGCATTCATTGCGGCCTCTGTGTCCGCTACTGTGCCGAGGTCGCCGAAAAGCACGCCGTGGGCTTCATCGACCGCGGCATCCGCAAGGAGATCAGTTTCATCCCCGAGATCGCCGCCAAGGAATGCAACGACTGCAAGGGCTGCTTCCCCCTTTGCCCCACGTCATACCTCCAGGCCGCCTTCGTGCTGGTGGAATCCCTCGCCTTCCCCCGCAACGGCAAGTCGGGGCGATGAACGATATCGTGTGCTGGTCCAGGGATTCTTGCGGTGCTATCCGCCGTGCTATCCGCAGGGACATTCTGGACTTTCGTGCGCGAGTTCTCGCCAACATCCCCTGTGATGGC
>JAJFIG010000084.1 GCA_021775195.1 Rhodospirillales bacterium
AACAGTTCATCGCCCAGATCACGGTCAGCCGTGATTCTCATCTCGTCGGAAAGGAGGCGCCGGGCGGGTTCTTCGCCAGCCTGCCGGACATGACCGTGCGCATGGTGCAACGGGGCGAGGAGGCGATCCTGCCACCTTTCGAGGATTTCGTCGTTCACCCCGGCGACGTGCTGGTTGTGGCTGCAACCCGCAAGGCCGTTACAACGGCAATGGCCAAGGACCCGGGCCTCTTGTACCCGGAACTGGATGACGGCCGGGAACCCGACGACGACGACTTCATGCCCTGGCACCAGGGCGACAGGGTCCTGGCCGAGGTCATGGTCGCCCCGGCGTCGCGCATAATCGGCCAGGACCTGTCCCAGGTCGGGTTCCGCTACAAGACCCACTGCATCGTCCTCGGCATCCAGCGTCACGCCCGCATGATCCGTACCCGGCTCACCGACATCCGCCTTCAGGCCGGCGACGTCCTCCTGGTCCAGGGCCAACGTGACGACGTCGAACAATTGCGCCTCAACCGCGACGTGGTTCTCATCGAGTGGTCGGCCGAGGACCTGCCGACACTGACCCATGCCCGGCGCGCCCTGTTCATCTTTTTCGGCGTTATCGGATTGGCGGCGGCGGGCATTGTGCCCGTCGTCCTGGCGGCGCTGTCGGGCGCCGTCGCCATGGTCGCCGTCAACGTCCTCAACCTGCGCCAGGCCTTTCGCGCCGTTGACCCCCTGATCGTCACCACCATCGCCACCGCCCTCGCCCTCGGTGTCTCGCTGCACGAGACCGGCGGCGCCGTCTTTCTCGCCCATGCCATGGTGACGGCGGTCGGCGACGCCGGTCCGGCGACCGTGCTTTCGATCTTCTTCCTCCTTGTCGCCGGCCTGTCCAACGTCATCAGCACCAAGGCCACCGCCGTGCTCTTCACTCCCATCGCCGTCGACATGGCCCTCGAACTTGGAGTCTCTGCCGAGCCCTTTGCCGTCGCCGTGATCTTTGCCGCCAACTGCTCCTTCGCCTCGCCGTTGGGCTATCAGACGAACCTTCTGGTCATGGGGCCGGGCCACTACCGCTTCGTCGATTTCGCCCGCGTCGGTCTCCCCCTGATCGTCATTTTGTGGGCCGTCTTCACCCTCGTCGCGCCCTGGTATTACGGGCTTTAGGACTCTCCAACGCCATCGCCGGGGCGCCGTCTGGTGCGCCGCAGCATTATTGACGCGATGCAGCATCGCGCCTATAAGGGCTGTGGGCCACGGCTCCCCAACGGGCCGCGACCCTTCTGCAAGGAAGGGAGACATATTGTGAACACATCCGTACGGCCGGACGTGCGTCCGGCATCCCCCCATTTCTCATCGGGACCCTGCGCCAAGCGGCCGGGCTGGTCGCTCCAGGTGCTCGCCGACGCCTGCCTCGGGCGCTCCCACCGCTCAAAGGCCGGTAAGGCCAAACTGGCGGCGGTGATCGACCGGACCCGCGCCGTCCTTGGCGTTCCCGACGATTACCGCATCGGTATCGTCCCGGCGTCCGACACCGGCGCCGTCGAGATGGCCTTGTGGTCCCTGCTCGGCGCCCGTGGCGTCGACATGTTGGCATGGGAGAGCTTCGGCGCCGGCTGGGCCAGCGATGTCACCAAGCAGCTCGGGCTCGATGACGTGCGCGTAATCGAGGCCGACTACGGCGTCCTACCCGATCTGTCGCAAGTCGATTTCTCCCGTGATGTGGTCTTCACCTGGAACGGCACCACGTCGGGCGTCCGCGTCCCCGACGGCGGCTGGATTGCTACCGACCGTGGCGGCCTGACCATCTGCGACGCCACCTCCGCCGCATTCGCCATGGACCTGCCCTGGGACAAGCTCGACGTCACCACCTACTCCTGGCAGAAGGTGCTCGGCGGCGAAGGCCAGCACGGCATGCTTATCCTCAGCCCTCGCGCCGTCGAACGGCTGGAGACCTTTGTCCCGCCTCGCCCGTTACCGAAGATTTTCCGTCTGACCAAGGGCGGCAAGCTCATTGATGGCGTTTTCCAGGGCGCCACCATCAATACGCCGTCCATGCTTGCCGTCGAGGACGCGCTCGACGGCCTCGCCTGGGCCGCGGACGCCGGTGGCCTTCCGGCGCTGATTGCCCGGACGCGGGCCAACATGGCGGTTCTCGAGGCCTGGGTCGCGCGCACGCCGTGGGTCGATTTCCTTGCCGCCAATCTGGTCTATCGCTCGCCCACCTCGGTCTGTCTCAAGGTCGTCGACCCCTGGTTCGCGGGCCTGCCGGCCGCCGATCAGGCCGCGGCCGTCAAGCGCCTTGCCGGCGTGCTCGAGGACGAAGGCGTCGCCTATGACATCGCCGGCCATCGCGACGCGCCCCCGGGTCTGCGCATATGGGCCGGCGCCACCGTCGAGACGGTGAACCTCGAGGCCCTGTGCCCCTGGCTCGACTGGGCCTTCGCCGCCGTCAAAGCCGAGACGTAAGGAGGCAGCCATGCCCAAAGTCCTGATTTCCGACAAGATGAGCGCCCTGGCGGCGGATGTTTTCACCGCCCGCGGTATCGAGGTCGACGTCAAGCCCGGGCTGTCGCCCGAAGAACTCATGGCCAGCATCGGCGAATACCATGGCCTTGCCGTGCGCTCGGCGACCAAGGTCAAGCCCGACATCCTCAAGGCCGCAAGAAACCTGACGGTCATCGGCCGCGCCGGCATCGGCGTCGACAATATCGACGTCGCCGCTGCCACCCAGCGCGGCATCGTCGTCATGAACACGCCCTACGGCAACGCCATCACCACCGCCGAACACGCCATCGCCATGGTCATGGCCCTGGCCCGCGAGATTCCCCAGGCCAACGCCACCACCCATCAGGGCAAGTGGGAAAAGTCCAAGTTCATGGGCGTCGAGGTCATGGGCAAGACCCTCGGCATCATCGGCTGCGGCAACATCGGCGCCATCGCCGCCGACCGCGCCCAGGGTCTGAAGATGAAGGTTGTCGCCTACGACCCCTATCTCTCTCCCGAACGCGCCGCCAGCCTCGGCATCGAGAAGCTGGAGTTGGACAACCTTCTCGCCCGCGCCGATTTCATCAGCCTGCACGCGCCCCTCACCGACGCTACCCGGGGCATCATCGACGCCGCCGCCCTCGCCAAGACCAAGAAGGGGGTGCGCATCGTCAACTGTGCCCGTGGCGGCATGATCGTCGAGGAGGACCTCAAGGCGGCGCTGGAAAGCGGCCAGGTCGCGGCGGCGGCGCTCGATGTCTTTTCCGAGGAACCGGCCCGCGACAACCTGCTCTTCGGCATGGAACAGGTGGTCGCGACCCC
>JAJFIG010000085.1 GCA_021775195.1 Rhodospirillales bacterium
GCCTGGTCATGGTACATGCAGATGGCGGCGTCATAGCGGGTTCGAGCCTGGGCCCCGAACAGCGTGTCCGGCGGCGCCGGGCCGAAAACGTCGAGACCGCGGTCCATCAACTCGGAAACCGCGGGCTGGATGATTTCGGCCTCTTCGGTGCCCAGGGCACCGCCTTCGCCGGCATGGGGATTGAGTCCGGCTACCGCCAGCCTGGGCTTGGCGATACCGAAGTCGCGGCGTAATGCCTGGTCGGTGATCATCGCCGCCTGGACGATGGTGCGGAACTTCAGGGTCATGATGGCGTTGCGCAGGCTCATGTGGACCGTCACCGGCACCACCCTGAGTTCCGGGCATGCCAGCATCATCACCGCCGGCGTATCGATCCGCGCCAGGTGAGCCAGGAATTCCGTATGCCCGGGGTAGGGGAATCCGGTGTTATAGAGGGTCTGTTTCTGGATCGGGTTGGTGACCACAGCCGCCGCCTCGCCGCCCATGGTGAGGCCGACCGCCGTCTCGATGGCGTGGCGCACGGCCAAGGCGTTCGCTTCGTCCGGTTGTCCCGGCACCGTATCATTGGCGAGGGGCTGCGACAAAACGGGCAGGGCCGACGCGAAGGCTTCCACCGCCTCTGCCGGTGCCCCAACCTTTTGGATTGGCACCGACAGGCCGAGCCTGCGGGCTTCCTGGTTCAGGCGCTCGGCGTCGTCGACGAGAAAAAAGGGCGGCACGCCCTCGTTACGGCGGGTCCACGCCTTGATAGCGATTTCGCCGCCGACACCGGCCGGTTCGCCCATGGTCAGGGCCAGTGGAATGGCGCCCCTGCCGGGGGCGGTTGCGGTCATATGCGCACATCCACGAATGCCGAGCGGCGCAGATCGCGAAGATAGCGACGCGCCGCGATGCTCAACCGGTCGGCCAGCAGCTTGTCTTCGATTTTCCGGCGCACCGCATCCTCCGAGACGTCTCGTTGATCCCGTTCGCAGACCATGAGGACGGCAATTCCCTCCCCCAGACGGATTGGCTGGCTGGGGCGTCCGACGGGTAGATCCTGGACGACGGCGCGCAGGGTTGGCGGTAATTTGCTGACCTGAACCTTTCCCAGGCTGCCAGACATGGTCGAACCGGACTGCTTGGCCAGGTTTTCCATATCGGTGCAGTTTCGTGCCAGGGCGGCCAGGGAGTGCGCCTCGGCGACCATGCGCGTCACGTCTGCCTGGCTGGGATTGGGAACCAGCGGCAGGAACAACTGTTGCAGTGTCAGGGTTGCCTCGCCCGTACCCAGGCCGGGGTCGGCGCGGCGGCCGCGCAGCAGGAGGATGTAGTATCCGTCCAGGGTCTTTATCGGTTGCGACGATATCGTGCCCGGACGCAACCGGGCCACGGCGGCGTCTATTTCCGGTGACAGCTGACCCTGGTCGATCCAACCCAGGTCGCCGCCGACAGCGGCCGAAGCGCTTTGCGAGAAATTCCGTGCCAGGGATTCGAACCTGGCACCAGAGTCGAGTTCCTGGATCAGGCGGCCGGCGAGCAGGCGGACATCGGACTCATGCGTCGGGTCGTCGACGGCCAGGAATATCTCCCCCACCCGGTATTCGGGCTTACCCTTATTCGCCTTCATTTCGGCCATCACGGCGTCGACCTCGTCATCACCAATGTCGATGCGCCCGCGCCATCGCCGATTGACCGTCTTGAGCCAGGCGAGGCCAGCCTCCACCTGCTCGATAAGCACCGGCTTGTAAACACCGTTGCGTGCCAGGAAATCGTCCAGGCCACCCTTGGGAAGACCGTTGCGTTCCTCCATGAGGACCAGGGCCCGGTCGATTTCATCCTTCATCACGCGGATGTTCAGCCGGCGCGCCTCCTGCAGTTTGAGCCGGTCGTCGATGAGGCTTCTGAGTACCTGTGGTGCCAGACGCTTCCGAGCTTCGGGCAGGTTGCGTTGTGGCGACGATGCCAGGACCAGGGCAAGGCGGGAATCGAGTGAAAAAACGGAAATGACTTCGTCGTTGACCACCGCGGCGATTCGCAGGGAATTCTGGGCCAGCGCCGATCCGCCAAGGAAAAGTGCGGCCAACAACGATACACGGAATAGGAGGGATTTCATTGCCTTAGGAAATTTCATTATTACTGGAAGTCGGGCCAATGGTTTCAACAAAGCGCTCAATAATACGCCCAGCCGCCGGACAAATCGAGGTCAACCGCTCGCGTCTTTACCGGGCTCGGTATCATGGAGCACTCCTCGAAAAACCGCTCGCCACTTCACCGAGGGTCTTGAACAGCACCTGGAAGATAATGGCATCCGTCGGCTCCAGGTCCCGGTCCTGGAAGAAGGTGCGGGTCAGTCTGCTGGTGAAAGTGCAGCATTCATTCTCGTAGGTCAGCCCGATACCCAGCGACCGCATCTCACCGTCACCCTCCAGGTCGCGGACGCCGGAAAAATGGGCCCGCCAGTACCGTGTAAGTTGGCTGCTTATGCCTAGGGAGACCTCTTCGCGGCCGCTGAACTCACTGCCTTCCTGGCGATCGAAGAAGATATAGTTGGTGCTCATTGAGAGGGCCGGCGGACCCACGTTCAGGCGCACTTCGTTGCGCTTCGGTTCGAGGTTTTCCTTGCTCAGGCGGGTGCGATAGAGGATGTCGACGTACCTGCCCGGTGACACGCCGACCTTGCCCACGATGTCCGAGAAGTGGTCCTCCAGTCCCGACCCGTTGGCAAAGGTATCGTCGTTTCGTGCCCGATAGGTTTGCCCGATCAGCACCGTGCTGCTGCCACCGCCGTGACCGTAAACGCCCCACTTGAGCCCGTAATTGAACCGCGCCCCGCCCTCGACCCGGTCGTGACCGGTAAAACGGTTGGTCGAAAAAACGTTGGTATCGTCGAAGACGAAGTCGACGCTGTCCTCGTTGGGAATCTTGTCGGGATTGCCGCCGTTGGTGCTGACCACCGCCTGGGCGATGGGTTCGATGATCTGGTACGTATTGCCGCTGGCGCGCACGAAGGGAAGGCGCCATTCGACCGCACCCTGGGGTACGAGCCGTCCGGCGACGCCGCTGAACGCGTCCTGGCCCGGCCGGACCTGCTTGTTGACGTGGTATAGGCCTCCCCTGAGCGATGCCGACACCGTGTAGAGGCTTCCCCATGGTCCGTTGCCCGGCACCTGCCATCCGGCATCGACGGCCAGGCGACGCGTATCCGTTCCTTCGTTTCGCGTCAGCGCCAGAAGGCTGAGGTCCAGGTTGGTCCGGCCCCCCAGGCGGTCGGCCTCGCCGACATGGGAGTACTCGAGCAACGGCAGCACCAGGGGCGTCTCCCCGGGATCGTCGTCGACGCGCAGCCCCTGGAAGGCGAAGGCCTGGGCCGAAGCGTAGTTGCGCCGGCGGAAGCCCTCCGCGAACAGTTGGCTGGTAAGAGTGTTGTTGGTGCCGAAGAACGGGTCGGAGATGTTGAAGCCATAGCGGCGCAGATAGGTATCGTCGGTCGACCGGTTGACATCGAAACCCCAGCGCCAGGTCGGATCGATATCGAAGCGGCCGGTGCTCAGGATGTGGCCGCGCACATCGTCCCGTGAGTCCTCGGTGATACTGCCGCCGACCTCGAACTCGCCCTCCAGCAGGCGCTGCCTGTATTCCGCCGCTAGGCCGAAGCCGCCTTCCGAGCTGGTGACGATGGGGGTGATCGTGGCGTCCTTGTCGGGCGCGATATTGATGAAGTAGGGAGCTTTGGCCACGAAGCCGAGGTCCGATGAATTGCCGAGACTGGGAGTAAGTAAACCCGTCTGGCGTTTGACCGTCGGGTCGGGATGGATGAAATAGGGCGTGTAGGCTACCGGCACGCCAAAGACCTCCAACCAGGCGTCGGCGTATTCGACCGTCTTGTGGTCACTATCGTGAACCACTTTCACCGCCCGGATTTGCCACAGTGGAGGCCGGGACGGGTCTTCGACGCAAAGGTTGCATGGTGAATAGACGGCGTTGCGCAGTTCCAGGATGGTGGCATTGGAGCGCCTGGCGCCGCTGGCGGCGAAGCGGGCGTTGTCGCTGAGGATAACACCCAGGTTCTCGACGATGCCGTCCTTCATGTTGCCGGTCAGTTCCATGCGGTCGCCGAACAGAACCGTGCCGTCCGGTTCCAGCAGCGAGATGCTTCCCGTCGCCGTCAGTAGGTCGGTCTTCTGATTGTAGATGATGGTGTCGGCCAGCAGCACGCGATCGTTCTGCGATGCCTCCACGTGACCCTTGGCAACGATGATTCCCGATTGGCGGTCGAAGCTGAGTTCGTCGGCGCTCAACAGGATTGGTATGTCGGCCAGGCCGGACTCGTCAGCAGCCGCCGCCGCTGCCGGATAGCCGGCGGCCAACAGCGCGCAAAAACCCAAAATGCCTGCCCAGAGCCTCCCCATGACGGCCTAACCATCTTCGAGATGGAGCAGCATGGCAAGCCCAAGCAACGTCGTAACCCCGGATGGAGTCCAGGCGGCCAGTGTCACCGGTATGCTGTCGGACAATCCCAGCGCGAATACCACGTCGGAGAAAAAGTACAGGACGAATCCCGTCAGCACGCCGCTGCCGATGATGAATGTGGTTCCGCCGCGTCGCGCGTGGCGCAGGGTGAAAGTGGCGGCGATCAGGACCATGGCGCACATGAGAAGCGGCGCCGCCAGCAGAGTATGCCAATATAGACGATGCCGAACCGCGGAAAACCCGGCCTTTTCCAGCGTCTTGATGAAGTCCGGGATATCCCAGAACGACATTGTTTCCGGTGGTGCGAAACTGTCCTGGATCTTGTTCAGCGTCAGGTTGGTTTCCAGCCAGAATTCGGATTCGAACCGGGGCGGGCGCTCGGGGTTGTAGACCCAGGCGTTGCGCATGTGCCAGAAGCCGTCCTCCAGGCGCGCGTGCTCGGCGTTGATCCGTTCACGGAATACGTCCGATCCCTTGTAGGCGAAGACGACCACGTCGCGCAGCTCGACCTCGATTCCCTGCTGCACGATGTTGCCGGCGTGGACCACCGCCTGCCCCTGGTCGTTGGCTTGGCGTAGCCACAAGCCGCCCGGCGAAATCGCCAGGAAGCTCGCCCGTCCCTTCAGGCGTACGGCCTCCAGGCGCTCGTATCGGGACAGGGTCGCCGAGGCCAGAGGATTGAATACCGTGACCCGGAAAACACCCAGCAGAAAGGCGATGATCAGTACTGGCAGCAGGAACTGCCAAGCCGAGACGCCGGCTGCCCGCGTGATCATCAGTTCGTAGTTCCGGGTCAGGCGCCAGAATGCCGCCATGCCACCGAACAGCACCGCGAAAGGAAAGGTCTGCTGGCCCATGTGAGGCAGCTTCAGCAACGCCATTTCGACCACCATGGCGAACGATACCTCGGGCCGCGATGCCGAACGGCGCAACAGCTCGATGGTGTCGAACAACAGAATCACCATCAGGAAGACCGCGAAAAGTCCCAGGAAGCGAACCAGGAAATGGCGACTGATGTAGGCCGACAAGGTGAGGGACAGGCGCACGGGCATCGGCGGGTTCTCAGGCTGCCGCGGCCGTGCTGGCCGGGGTCTCGCGCCGCCACCGCGGCGGCCGCAGGATAACCAGCAGGCTGATGGCGATAGCGAAAACGGGACTCAGGTACATCAGAGGGATCATTTCCAGATTTCGGGCACACAGGTTCTCCAGGCCCAGGGCCATGGCCTGCAGGCTGACGACGATGGCGACGGCGAGGACGATTCGCCGCGTCTGCGTGCGCCGGCTGAAGCTGCCGGAGATCAGGCACGCCAGTCCGATCAGGGTATAGACCACAGCGAACATCGGCGACACCAGCCGTTTGTGGGCTTCGACCGTATACTTGCCGAAATCCTTTGGGCTCAGAGTCTTGTCGTTCTCGAGGTCGAGGAGGTCGGGGAGCGACCGTTCGCGGGCTTCCAGATACCGGTTCGCCCGTATCCCTCGGGTCGGGCTCAGGTCGAAGCTGTAGCGGTCGAAATAGAGGATCGACAGCTTATGGGTCGTGTTATCCACCTCTTGCCGGTTGCCGTTGAACATGACCACCCGGGCCTCGGTCGGGGTCTCCAGCAGCATTCCCCGGTCGGCCATGATGGTGAACGGCTTCTCGTCGTTACGCTGGTCGTGAACCAGGATGCCGTGGAGCTGGCCGTCGCTGGACCGTTCGCGCACGTAGACCGTGACCCCTTTGGAAACCGCGTTGAAGGCGCCTTCCTGCAACAGCACGTGGGAATAGCTGTAACGGATGTCCCACTGCAAATCGCCGAACATGCGGTACGATTTGGGCAGGAAGTAGAGGGCGTTGGCGTAGCCGATGACCATGATCGCGGTGGCCATGATCAGGCCCGGCCCGGCCAGGGCCATCTGGCTCACCCCGGCGGCCCGCATCACCACCAGTTCGCGGTCGGCAATCAGTTTGCTGAAGGTGAACAGCACCACCGTGAACAGCGCGATGGGCAGGATCACCGACAGGAAATTGGGCAGCAGCAGCATGGTCAGGTAAACGAAGGTACCTGCCGTCAATCCCCTGTTGACGATCATCTCGACGAAGCGCAGGGATTGCGACAGCCAGACGATGCAGGTCAGGCTCACGGTGACCAAAAGCATGCCCACGAGGAGCTGGTGAAGCACGTATCTGCTGAAGCCGTTTATGACCATGTTCCGGTTATTTAGTCGGAATTATGCCAATTGAACAAGCTGCTTGCCGATGTTCCGCCCCTGGAGCATGCCGATGAAGGCCTCGGGCGCGTTGTCCAGGCCCTCGGCGATGGTCTCCCGGTAGCGCAGCCGGTCCTCGCCGACAAGATTCTCCAGGTCGGCCCGCGCCTGGTCCCAGGAGTCCTGGAAGTCGGCGAGCAGGAACCCTTCCAGGCGCAGAGACTTGTCGAAAAGCAGGCGCGTATTCTTGACTCCGTAGCGTTCCCCTTCGGCGTTGTACTGGGACAACACGCCGCACACCGGCACCCGGGCGCGCCGGTTGAGCATCGGCATCACCATATCCAGCATCTCGGCGCCGACGTTGTCGAAATAGACGTCGATACCGTCCCCCGCCACCGCCGCGAGCTGAGCCTTCAGGTCGTCGCGCTTGTAGTCACAGCAGGCATCGAAGCCGAACTCCTCGGTGACGATTCGGCATTTCTCCGGGCCGCCGGCGATGCCGATGGCGCGGCAGTCCATGGTCTTGGCGATCTGGCCGACGGCGCTGCCCACCGATCCCGCGGCGGCGGAAACCAGGACCGTTTCCCCCGCCTTGGCCCCGCCCACCAGTTTCAGACCGACCCATGCCGTCGCCCCGTTGGACCCGCAGGCTCCCAGATAGGCGGTTGCGGTCACGTCGTCGCGGGGGGTGATCTTGAAATCCAGATCCGATCCGTCGGAGACCACGTGGGTCTGCCAGCCGACCCGCCCGACCACGGTGTCGCCCGGCTTGTAATCGGGATGGCGGCTTTCGATTACCGTTCCCAGGGTTCGCCCGACCATCACCTGGCCCGGGGTCATGGCGCCGCCCCGGAACATCCAGCCGCCGCCCATGAGCATGCGCATATAGGGATCCAGCGACAGGTACTGGTTGGCGATCAGGAACTGACCCTCGCCGGGCTCCGGCATCGGCGTCTCGACGATCTCGAAGTCGTCGACGACCGGCAGTCCCCTGGGTTCGCGGCGGAAAAGCACCTGTCGGTTCATCTCTGTCATCGCGCGACCTCATCTGCATTGTTGAAGGACAGGATCTGGCGCACCACGTCGCCCGCCGCCAGGCGGTCGAACCCGGCGTTGATGTCGTCCAGGGCCAGGAACCCGCTCCGCAGCCGGTCCACCGGCAGTCGGCCCTGCTTGTAGAGCGCCAGGAAGCGGGGCAGGTCGCGCTCGGGAACGGCGCTGCCCATGTAGCTGCCCTGGATCGCCTTTTCGTCGGATACCAGGTGATAGGGCCGGACGGTGAACTCGGCGTCCGCCCCCGTCAGCCCGGCGCTGACCAGGGTGCCGCCCCGGCGCAGGACCCCGTAGGCGGTCTCCCAGGCGGACGTGGTGCCGGCCATTTCGAAGGCATAATCGACGCCGCCCCCGGTCATCTCCATCACCTGGGCGGCGCAGTCGGGATCGCCGGCGTCGACGGTGTCGGTGGCGCCGAGCTCCCGGGCCAGCCCCAGCTTGGCGTCGTGGACGTCGATGGCGACGATCCGCCG
>JAJFIG010000086.1 GCA_021775195.1 Rhodospirillales bacterium
AAGGTGCCCGAGGACGCCTTCACGGCGTCGACTCTTGGCACCGAGCGTGCCGGGCACGGTGTCCTGATCAGTGGCGACGGGCTGATCGTGACCATCGGCTATCTGATCATCGAGGCCGAGTCGGTGTGGCTGGTCGGTGCCGACGGCAAGGCGGTTGCCGGCCATGTGGTCGGTTACGATCCCGAGAGCGGCCTCGGCCTTGTCCAGGCCCTGGAACCCTTGAACCTGCCGGTGATCGAGATCGGTGATTCCGATGACCTGCTCGAGGGCGACCCGGTTATCCTTGCCGGCAACGGCGGCATCGAACAGGCCGTCAGCGCCCGGGTGGCCTCCAGGCACGAGTTCGCCGGCTACTGGGAGTACGTCCTCGATAATGCCATTTTCACCGCCCCGCCCCATCCCCTTTGGGGCGGCGCCGGACTGATCGGCGCCGACGGAAAACTGCACGGCATCGGATCGCTGTTCGTTCAGCAGGTCCCTCCCGGCGAGGAACGTTTCGACGGCAACATGGTCGTGCCCATCAACCTGCTTGAACCGATCCTCGACGATCTCGTGACCACGGGCCGGACCCGCAAGCCGCCCCGTCCCTGGCTCGGCCTCTACGCCGTCGAGGCGGAGGGGCAGTTCGTCGTTGCCGGGCTCGCCGACGAGGGGCCCGCCCAGGACGCCGACCTTCATGTCGGAGACCTGATCATCGCCGTCGCCGGCAAGCCGGTTCCCAGCCTTGCCGCCCTTTTCCGTGCCGTCTGGTCCGTCGGCAACGCCGGCGTCGCGGTTCCCCTGACCGTTCTTCGCGATGGCTCCCACGTGCACATCCGCGTGCCCTCGGCGGCCCGTGACGACTTCTTCAAATCCCCCCGCCTGCATTAACGACACGGCCTACGTCCTGATCTGGCGGCCGTGGACCATGGGCACGAAGGCGACGGGCAGCGAGCGTTCGGTCTTCAACCCGCCGTCCGCTTCCTTGACGCAGACGTAAAGGGTCTGGGTTTCGTATGGAAGGCCGACGGGAATGACCATGCGCCGCCCGGGCTTCAGCTGCTGGCCCAGGGTCCCGGGGATGCTGTCCGGCGCCGCCGTGACCATGATCCCGTCGAAGGGTGCCTCCTCGGGCCAGCCCGCGTATCCGTCCCCGGTCCGCACCTCGACGTTGTCGTAGCCGAGCCGCCGCAGCCGCTCCCGCGCCCCGTTCGCCAGCGCCTCGACCACCTCCACCGTGAACACCCGGCCAGCGACTTCCGCCAGCACCGCCGCCTGGTAGCCGGACCCGGCGCCGATCTCCAGCACCCTGTCCTCGGGGCCCAGGTCGAGAAGGTCGGTCATCACCGCCACCATGTAGGGCTGGGAGATGGTTTGCCCGTGGCCGATCATGCGCGGCCGGTTGGCATAGGCGTAGGCGACGTCTTCGGAGAGCACGAATTCGTGGCGTGGCACCTTGGCCATGGCCGCCATCACCGGCTCGGAAAAGGACTCGCGCCCGGTCCAGTGGACGGTGTCGCGGGCATCGGCCGCGATTTCGGCCAGCAGGTCCCGTTGCGCTCGCCTCAATTCCTCGTCGTCCATGCCGGCAGCTTGCGGAGCCCGTGCATCGCCGTCAAGGTCGCCGAGTCGGAGGCGCCGGCCGAACGACGGCGGTCGGGCGGAGAGTCGATCCTGCACCGTGGGGCTTGCGGTGAGGCCCGATATCGCACATATCACCTGCGGTCTTTGTTTCTCACCGTTGAAAGGGTTTTGAAGGACGTCATGGCGAAAGAAAAATTCACCTTCGAGGCCGAGGTCTCCAAGCTCCTCGATATCGTTGCCCATTCGCTCTACAGCCACAAAGAGATATTCCTGCGCGAGCTGGTCTCCAACGCCTCCGATGCCTGCGACCGGCGGCGCTACGCGGCGCTGACCGAGACGGATATCACCCAGCCCGACGGCGGCTTTCGCATCGAACTGTCCGTCGACGAGAAGGCGCGCACCCTGACCATCGCCGACAACGGCATCGGCATGAACCACGAGGACCTCGTCGAGATGCTGGGCACCGTCGCCCGCTCCGGCACCCAGGCCTTCGTCGACCAGTTGAGCGGCGATTCGAAGAAGGACGTCGCTCTCATCGGCAAGTTCGGTGTTGGCTTCTATTCCTCGTTCATGGTCTCCAAGAAGGTCGAGGTGCTGACCCGCAAGGCCGGCGAGGACAGCGCCTGGCTATGGGTGTCCGACGGCCGCGGCGAATTCACCATCGACGCCGCCGAGCGAGATGAGGCGGGAGCGTCGGTGACCTTGTTCCTGGACAAGGGCGAGGACGAGTTCTTAGATGCCGGGCGCCTCGGACACATCATCAAGACCTACTCGGATCACATTTCCATCCCCATCGTCGAGACGGGTGGTGACGAGGAAAAGACCCTGAACACCGCCTCGGCGCTATGGACGCGCTCGGCCAAGGACATCACCGAGGACCAGTACAAGGAATTCTACCACCATGTCGGCCACACCTTCGACGAACCGTGGCTGACGCTGCACAACCGCATCGAGGGGGTGTTGTCGTACACCAACCTCCTGTTCATCCCCTCGACCCAGCCCTTCGACCTGTTTCAGCCCGAGCGCAAGCAGCACGTGAAGCTTTACGTCAACCGGGTGTTCATCACCGACGACTGCGAGGGCCTGCTGCCTCCCTACATGCGGTTCCTGCACGGCATCGTCGATTCCGAGGATCTCCCCCTCAACATCAGCCGCGAGATGCTCCAGAACAATCCCAAGCTGGCCAAGATCCGCGCTGGCCTGGTGAAACGGGTGCTCGGTGAGCTGAAAAAGAAAGCCGACAAGAAGGCCGAGGAATACGCCGGTTTCTGGGGTGAGTTCGGCGCCGTGGTCAAGGAAGGGATCTACGAGGATTTCGAGAACCGCGACAAGATCATCGCCATCAGCCGTTTCCGCAGCACCGCCTCCGACGATCTGGTCAGCCTCGACGACTACGTCGGGCGCATGCCCGAGGGCCAGGACGACATCTACTACATCACCGGCGAGGACCTGGAAAAACTGCGCTCAAGCCCGCAGCTCGAGGGCTTCAAGGCGCGCGGCATCGAGGTCCTGCTGCTCACCGATCCCGTCGACGAGTTCTGGGTGCCCAACATCGGCAAGTTCGCCGACAAGCCCCTGACCTCGGCGACCCGCGGCGCCGTCGATCTGGACAAGGTGGCGGTCAAGGAGGGTGACGAAGAGGCGAAAAAGGACGAGAAAAAAGACGTCCCCGGCATGGACAAGCTGGTGGCGACCTTCAAGGTTGCCCTGGATGGCATGGTCAAGGACGTCTGCCCGTCCGAACGCCTCACCGACAGCCCCGTCTGCCTGGTCGCCGCCGAGGGTGACATGGACATCCGCCTCGAACGCCTGCTCAAACAG
>JAJFIG010000087.1 GCA_021775195.1 Rhodospirillales bacterium
ACGAGACCATGCATGGGCGCATCCTTCGCGGCGTGCAGAAGACCGGCGGCATCAAGGAACGGCTGTTCATGCGGGCGTTGGAGTTGGGCCGCCGCCGCTATCAGGATCCCGCCAGCCTGGGTATGGGGGATCGCCTCGTCGACAAGCTGCTGGAACGCTTGGTGCGCGACAAGGTCCGTGCCCGCTTCGGCGGCCGCCTCAAGGCCATGGTTTCCGGCGGCGCCCCCCTGAACCCGGACATCGGGCTCTTCTTCACCGCCCTCGGCCTCAGGATCCTGCAGGGATACGGGCAAACGGAATCGGCCCCGGTCATCAGCGTCAACCGTCCCTCCAACGTCAGGATCGAAACCGTCGGCCCACCGGTCAAGGACGTCGAGGTGCGGATCGCCGACGATGGCGAGATCTGCGTCCGCGGCGAACTGGTCATGCTGGGCTACTGGCGCAACGCCGAGGCCTCCGCCGAGGCCATCCGCGACGGTTGGCTTCACACCGGCGACATTGGCGCCATCGACGACGACGGCTGCCTTCGCATCACCGACCGCAAGAAGGACATCATCGTTAATTCCGGCGGCGACAATCTATCGCCCCAACGGGTCGAGGGCATCCTGACCCTCGAACCCGAAATCGGCCAGGCCATGGTTTACGGCGACCAGCGCCCCCATCTGGTCGGTCTATTGGTGCCCGACGAGGCCTGGCTGAAGTCCTGGGCCGGGGACAATGCCAAGCCCGCCGGGCTCGCCGCCGTCGCCGACGACCCCGACCTTGGGAAATCCCTGCGCCCCGCCGTCGACCGGGTCAACGCGAGGCTCTCCAACATCGAGAAAGTGCGCCACTTCATCATCGCCCGCGCCCCCTTCACCACCGACAACGCCCAGTTGACCCCGACGATGAAAATCCGCCGCCACAGGATCCGGGAGATCTATGGCGACGCCCTCGAGGCTCTGTACCGGTAATCAGCCGATACCTTCGCTGCGGGCAACGATGAAGCCGGTGCACAAACGGTCAGGGGCGTCGGCGAACACCACGTCTTCGACGACGAACCCCGCCGCTTCCAGCGGCATGCGGAAATTATGCATGATATAGAGCGGCGTCCGGATGATCGGAAACTCCCCATCGACGTTGACCACGTCATCGGCGATCACCAGGTGCCGTACCCGGCCGCCCAGAAACTCCAGCACAACCGAGACGTCGTCTGAGTGCAACATCTGGAAAACCCGACCGATCAGGCACGCATCCAAGATGTTTGGCAGGGGAACCCCGCCGTCGATCAGGTCGACGTGGGTGCCCTGGCGGATTTGGATGAAGGGATATCGGCCCCGGCAATAAGCGACGGCGGCGGCGTTGGGCTCGAGGCCGTGGAATGAAACCCGCTCCGCCCACGTGGCGCCGAGGGTTTCCCGCACCAGGCCGAGGTTGAATCCTGTGAAGCAGCCGAGCTCGAAACAGGTGACGTTATCGGATTTGCGTCGCTTCAGAACCTCGGCGGCGATGGCCGCGAACTGTTTGCGGTCCTCCGCCACCGCGAAGTTCGCCTCGGCCTCGTCAATGGCATTCCCGTCGACGCCGGCCCACAAGACCCTTAGGTCTTCGATTCGCTCACACATGGCTGCATCCATTTTTCCCGCCTGGCGCAGCATCTCGGCCGTGGCCCGGCAGGTGTCGTAATCCTCAAGCATGGAATATCCCGGGTTCATAAGGGCGCAGGCTTTCTGGATGAAATCGTCCGCCTCGCCTAGCTTGCCGGCCTTGAGAAGCCGGCGCGCCTCCCGAAGGTGTTCCCGGCGCAGGAAATTGGCCCCTTTCGTCAGCTTTTTCAGGTACGCGTCCGTGCCGGCGGAGCCGAGAAATTCCTCCAGGGTTTCGCGCGCGTCGCTGTATGTGGGCTCCATGAGGAGTGCCTGGCCCCAGAACATCTTCGCCGCCTCACTGTTTCCGTTGACCAGCGAGACCATGCCCGACAAATGGAAGACGAAGGGGTCGTCGGGATGTTTCGACCTCAGGATACGGCATGTGTCGGCCGCCCGGTTGGCTAGGCTGCCAACGTTGGTATTTCCCTCCATGGCCGCTTTGAAGTAATGAACGGGCAGCACCATCTCGGGGTCGATGACCTGGGGAAAGGTGAATCGGAGGTGGACCATGGTTGTCCTCGGCATTGGATCAGGTTTCGTGGAATTCCGGGCACCAGAAATCGAACTGGGGTATGCCGTCCTCGATCAGGGTTTTGAGTTTGAACCCGAATTCCCGCTCGATCCCGGCGTTGAAATCCCTCGGCCGTTCCGCGCGGTCGTTGCCGTCGATGCAGACGAAATCGCGGCACATCTCGCCAATGTTGTTAACCGGGATGGGCTCGCCGGCAACGATCCTGTTGAGGAATATGAGCACCGCCACGGATGCCCGCTTGGCGATGTCCAACTCGGCGAAGACGAACCCCACGTTGCCTTCGCGGCTTTCGGGTCGTGCCCGCTTCAGCGAAAGGTCATGATCGTCGTTGAGGTCATCGGCGCCGACCGCCCGATCGCCCCGCGCCATCAGCGCCCGCGATGTATGAATACCGATGAACCCGGCGACACCGGTCGCAAGAACCGTCATCCGTGTTGTTCCCGGACTTCCCATCTCCAGCTTTCCATATAATGTCTGGGCCGCGATAAAACATCCGACACACGGCACAACGCCGTGGAAGGAAAAGAAAAAAATACATATTTGCGTGAGAAATGTTCGTATACGGAACAGGCCCGCCGGGCAACTTCCGGTGAGTGCCGCGCCATTACCTGTTCAATCGTTTCAATTTTGTGCAACACCGTCGGCAATGATTGTATGGCGCCGCCCGGCGCATTACTTTTAAACAAAAATTTCCCGGATAGCCCTCGGCAAGGGATCCTTTGATGACATTCCAGCGGGTCACGCTCGACGACAAGTACGCTCTCGAATCGGGCCGGGTATACCTCACCGGAACCCAGGCCCTGGTGCGCCTTCTCATCCTCCAGCACCAGCGCGACCATCAGGCCGGCCTCAACACCGCCGGCTTCGTCTCCGGTTACCGGGGATCTCCTTTGGGAAACCTGGATCGCGAACTGTGGCGGGCGGAGAAGTTCCTCGAACCCCACCACATCCGCTTTCAGCCCGGCGTCAACGAGGACCTGGCGGCCACGGCCATCTGGGGCAGCCAGCAGGTCAATCTGTTTGAGGGCGCCAAATACGATGGCGTCTTCTCCATGTGGTACGGCAAGGGTCCTGGTGTCGACAGGTCCGGTGACGTATTCCGGCACGGCAATTTCGCCGGCACCGACCCCCACGGTGGCGTCCTGGTGCTCGCCGGCGACGACCCGGCCTGCAAGTCCTCGACCATCCCGAGCCAGAGCGAATACGCGTTGATGGACGCCCAGATTCCGGTCCTCAACCCGGCGAATGTCCAGGAAATCCTGGACCTCGGCACCCTGGGTTGGGCCATGTCCCGTTACTCGGGCTGCTGGATCGGCATGAAGACCATCACCGAAAACATGGATGCCTCGGCGTCCGTGGACATCGATCCCGACCGCGTGTCGGTGATCCTCCCCGGCGACTTCAAAACGCCCGAGGAAGGTTTGCACATTCGCTGGCCCGACGCGCCCTTGACCCAGGAATTCCGTCACGAGCGTCACAAGATTTATGCGGCGCTGGCTTTCGCCCGTGCCAACCGTCTCGACCGAACAGTCATCGACAGCCCCGAACCACGCCTCGGTATCGTTTCCACCGGCAAGACCTTTCTCGACGTCATGCAGGCCCTTGACGATTTGGGTATCGACGAGGATCACGCCGCTGAAATCGGGATCCGGGTTTACAAGGTCGGGATGTCCTGGCCGCTGGAACGCGACGGCATCCGCCACTTCGCCGAGGGACTCGAGGAAATCCTGGTGGTCGAGGAAAAGCGCGCCGTCATAGAGAACCAGCTCAAGGAGCAGCTTTACAACTGGCGTGAGGACGTCCGCCCCCGGGTCGTCGGCAAGTTCGATGAAGCGGGAGAATGGGTCCTGCCATCCGCCGGCGAGTTGACGCCGGCGCGCATCGCCCGGGTGGTGGCGGCGCGAATCGAACGCTTCTACACCAGCCCCCGCATCAAGGACCGCCTCGCCTTTCTCGAGGAAAAGGAGAAATCCCTCGAACAGCCACGGCCCCAGATCGAGCGCATCCCATATTTTTGCGCCGGGTGTCCCCACAACACGTCGACACGGGTTCCCGAGGGCTCGCGCGCCGTCGCCGGGATCGGCTGTCACTACATGGCCATCTGGATGGACCGCGACACCGCAACCTTCACCCACATGGGCGGCGAGGGCGCCAACTGGATCGGCCAGGCACCCTTCACCGAGTGCCCCCACGTCTTCGTCAATATCGGCGACGGCACCTATTACCATTCCGGTCTGCTCGCCATCCGTGCCGCCGTCGCCGCTGGCGTCTCCATCACCTACAAGGTCCTTTACAACGACGCCGTCGCCATGACCGGCGGCCAGCCCATGGACGGTCCCCTGAGCGTGCCCATGATCGCCGATCAGGTCCGTGCCGAGGGAGTCGAGCGCATCGCCGTGGTCTCCGACGAGCCCAGCAAGTATCGAGCCGGCCGCGATTTCGGCCCCGGCGTTACCGTCCATCACCGTGACGACATGGACTCCCTGCAGCGCGAGATGCGCGTCTTCAAGGGTGTCTCGGTCCTCATCTATGACCAGACCTGCGCCGCCGAAAAACGGCGCCGGCGCAAGCGCGGTCAGATGATCGACCCGCCGCGCCGGCCCTTCATCAACGAGGCCGTGTGTGAAGGCTGCGGCGACTGCGGCGTGCAATCCAACTGTGTCGCCATCGCCCCCGTCGAAACCGAGTTCGGGCGCAAGCGGGCCATCGACCAATCAGCCTGCAACAAGGACTTTTCCTGTCTCAGGGGGTTCTGCCCCAGCTTCGTCACCGTCCACGGCGGCCAGCCGCGCCGGCATGGCCAGGGAATTGCGGAGCGCGCCGGGGATTCCGGGGCCCCGTTCCCAGCCCTCCCCGAGCCGACCCTGCCGGCCACCGACCTGCCCTACGGCATTGTCGTTACCGGCATCGGTGGTACAGGCGTTGTTACCGTGGGCGCCCTTCTCGGCATGGCCGCCCACATCGAGGGCAAGGGGGTGTCGGTGCTCGATATGACCGGCCTCGCCCAGAAGAACGGCGCCGTGGTCAGCCACGTGCGCATCGCCGACCGTCCCGAGGACATCCACGCGGTGCGCATCGCCGCCGGCGGCGCCGACGTATTGCTGGGCTGCGACGTGGTCACCGCCGGCAGCTTCGAGGCCCTCGGCAAGCTGCGGGCAGGATTTTCACGGGCCGCCGTCAACAGCCACCGGACCATGACCGCCGCCTTCACCCGCGACCCCGACCTGGAATTTCCCCGCGACGCCCTCCATGACTCCATCGCCCAGGCCACCGGGACCGAGAACGCCGACTTCGTCGACGCCACCGGATTGGCCACCGCCCTGCTCGGCGATTCCATCGCCAGCAACCTGTTCATGGTCGGATTCGCCTACCAGAAGGGCTGGATTCCGGTCTCCGCCGAGGCCATCGAACAGGCCATCGACCTCAATGGCGTCGCCGTCGACTTCAACAGGCAGGCCTTCCTCTGGGGGCGGCGGACGGCCAGCGACCGGGCCGCCGTCGAAAGCATCGCCGGCCCGACTTCCGTCGACCGGGTTGAACCCACCGTCGCCCCGAGCCTGGACGAGGTTGTTGCCCGCCGCGCCGAGAACCTGCTGGGCTACCAGGACGCAGCCTATGCCAAGCGTTACACGGATCTCGTCGAGCGCGCCCGGCACGCCGAGGCAGAACGGGTCAAGGGGCGGACCACCCTGACCGAAGCTGTCGCCCGATCCTATTACAAGCTGCTCGCCTACAAGGACGAGTACGAGGTCGCCCGGCTCTACAGCGACGGCGCCTTCATGGAACGCCTGTGTCAACAATTCGAGGGCGACGTCCGGCTGACCTTCCACATGGCCCCGCCTCTGCTTTCCCGGCGCGACCCCCAGACCGGGCACCTGAAGAAGC
>JAJFIG010000088.1 GCA_021775195.1 Rhodospirillales bacterium
GACAAGCAGGATGAGCCGGAAGTCCACCGTTTTCTCACCGCCACGGCGGACGGCAGGATGATGAAGACGACCATCGGCGACGAGGTCAGCCGGCCGTTCGAAATCCAGATTTACATCGAGTTCCCAGGCAACGACGAACCCGACCTGTTCACAATCCGGATGCCGAATAAGAAACACTGAGGCGCCTGGCCAAATTTCCTTTGCTCATCCCCACAAAACCGCGTCGGGGGGGTGGATCAGGCCGTCGGTGTAATCGAGGCCGAAATCGCGGTCGCGGGTCATGAGCAGCGGCCCGTCGAGATCAACGACGGTGGCGACCCCGGTGAGCAGTGTCGCCGGCGCCATGCTCAGGGATGTCCCCACCATGCACCCGACCATGACATCGAAACCGGCGTCGTCGGCGGCGCGGGCGAGTTCCAGGGCGCCGGTCAGGCCGCCGGTCTTGTCGAGCTTGATGTTGACCACCTGATAGCGCGCCTTCAGAGCCGCCAGATCATCGACCTTGCGGCACGATTCGTCGGCACACAGCGGCACCGGCGAGATGAAGCCGTCTAGCTTCCCGTCGTCGCCGGCGGGCAGCGGCTGCTCGATCATCTCGACGCCCAGATCGGAAAGCTCCATGGACATCACCGCCAGGGTCGCCATGCTCCAGGCCTCATTGGCGTCAACGACGACGCGGGCGTCGGGGGCGTTGTCCTGGACCGCCCGAACCCGCCTGACCACGTCCCAGGCGTCGACCTTGACCTTGAGAAGGGGCCAGTCCTTGAGTTCTTCCGCCGCCTTGCCCATGGCCTCGGGCGTGTCCAGTCCGATGGTCTGGGCGCAGGCCACGGGCGCCGGTTCGACCAAGGCCGCAAGCTCCCAGACCCGCTGGCCGGAGGTCTTGGCCTCGAGATCCCAAAAGGCACAATCAAGGGCATTGCGCGCCGCACCCGGGGGCAATGCCGCCTGCAACTGGTTGCGGTCCAGGCCGTCGGCGATGGCTCCGGCCTGGGCCTCGATGGCGGCAATGACGCCGTCCACGGTCTCGCCGTAGTGGGCATAAGGGACACATTCGCCGCGGCCGATATATCCGTCGCCGGCGATCTCGGCGACGACCACATGGGCCGCCGTCTTGGTACCGCGGGAAATGGTGAAGGGCTGTTTCAGGGGCCAAGTCTCGGCCCTTACCCGGAGAACGCGCTTCATCAGGCCAACGCGTCGACAATGGGCGCGACGCCGGTGGCCACGGAATCGACACAGGGAAGGGAAAGCCGGGCCTCCAGGTTCTTGAGATAGGCCAGGCCATCGTCCATGGCGTGGGTGTTGACGGCAACGCCGACCACGCGGGCCTCGGGATTGGTTAGCCGCGCCGTCGCTTCGTTCATGCGGATGCAGTCGGTGATATCGGGCAGGGGCTGGTTGGGAAGCCCGCGCATGTTGGTGCGGGTGGGCTCGTGACACAGGACCAGGGCGTCGGCCTGGGCGCCGTGGATCAGCCCCAGGCTGACGCCGGCGAAGGACGGATGGAACAGCGATCCCTGGCCTTCGACCACGTCCCAATGGTCGGGGTCGTTTTCCGGGCACAGCCATTCGACGGCGCCGGAAACGAAATCGGACACCACGGCGTCGACGGAAACGCCGTCGCCGGCGACGAAAATACCGGTCTGGCCGGTGGCGCGGAAGTCGGCCTTCATGCCCCGGCGCCGCATCTCGCGCTCGATGGCAAGGGAGGTATACATCTTGCCCACCGAGGCGTCGGTGCCGACGGTCAATAGGCGCTTGCCGGCGCGGGCTTCGCCGGTGCCCAGGGCAAAGACGCGGGTCGGGTGGCGGACGTCGAAGAGCGCCCGGCCGACGGTCTCGGCGGTGTCGCGGATTTCGGGCACGTCGGAAAGCCGGACGTGGAGGCCGCTGGCAATGTCGAGGCCCGCCTCCAGCGCCTCGACGAGGGGCGCAATCCAGGTGTCACCGACCACGCCGCCCCGATTGGCGACACCGATAACCAGGGTCTTGGCGCCCGCCGCGGCACCTTCGGCGATGGTCATCTCGGGCAAATCGAGGGCCGCCCGGCAGCCGTCGAGGCGCAGTTGCCCGACGCACCATTCGGGGCGCCAGTCGCACACCCCATGGGCGGTCTTGGCCGCAAGGTCGTCGGGCGCGTCGCCGGCGAACAACAGATACGGCGTGCGAAGAGACATGGAAGCACCCCCCAAAGCGCATTCACGGAATGGGCATAGTAGCCAATTAAGGATTCGTTGTCGCCGGGCGTTGGTGTCGGATTTCGATTTTCTCGGACCGGATGCAGGGAGTGAGTTAGTCTACGCGGGCCATGAGAAAAAACCCCCTTCCCCCAATCCTGTCACGGAAGAACCCCGACGAACCGTCGGTCTTCGAGCCAAGAAACCTGTTGCGCGAGGCCCGGCGGCAACATTCCCTGCCCGACGGCCGGGTTCCCGACATCTGCGTCCTCGACCCGGACGGGGACATGGTCCGGAACCTGACAGCGAGCGGGGCCGCCACTCCCAACCCGAGCTGGGCGTGCTACCACACCCGCCTCTATGACTTCACCTTCGAGGGTATCGAATTCGGCATCGTCGGCTGCGCCGTGGGGGCACCGTTCGCCGTTCTCGTCGCCGAGGAGATGTTCGCGTCCGGTTGCCGGCTGCTGATCAGCATGACCTCGTCGGGACAGATCGTGGCGGTGCGCGAGCCGCCCTACTTCGTGCTCATCGAACGGGCGCTCCGCGACGAGGGCACCAGCTACCATTACCTGGCACCGTCGGAGTACTGCGCCATGGGCGAAGGCCTGGGGGTCATGCTCGAGGGCGCTTTCGCCGACAGCCCGGAACCGGTGGAACGGGGCGCCACCTGGACGACGGACGCGCCCTTCCGCGAAACCGCCAGCGCCATCGCCCATGGCCGCGACGCCGGGGTACTGGCGGTGGAAATGGAGGCCGCGGCCCTCTATGCCTTTTCCTGCGCCCGCGAAAAACCGGTGATCTGTTTCGCCCACGTCACCAACCAGATGGGCGTCATCGAAGGGGACTTCGAGAAAGGGGAGGCGATGGGTGGCGACGACGCCCTGACGGTCATCGCCATGGCGGCACGGGCATGGCTGGTGAACGGACCCTAGGTGCCCATTAGATGGTCGAGGCCAGCCTGGACACAGGCCATGTCCTCTTCAGCGGACCCGGAACTGGCGCCGATGCCGCCGACGACAGCGTCGCCGACGACCACGGGAAAGCCGCCGGCGGCGGTACTGAAACGGCCGCCGTGGGACGTCTGGAGGCCGTTGAGCAATTGCCCGGGTACGCACATTTCGTTGTAGACATGGGTCGGCCGGCGGGCGACGGCGGCGGTGAAGGCTTTGTCCTGGGAGACCTGGATGCTGACAACCTTGGAGCCGTCCATGCGCGAAAAGGCGAGCAGATTGCCCGATTCGTCGACCACGGCGATACACATTGGGACGCCGATGTCGCGCGCCTTCGCCTCGGCACCCTCGATCAGGACCCGTGCCCCTTCGGCGGACAGCCGTTTCACCGTAAGCGTTGCCTCGGCCATGGAAAAATCCTCCCCGTCCGCTGCCCTACGAATGGGGCGCACGCTATCGCAAGCGGTCGCCGGCGTCCAGCCGGGCGCCTGAACGGTGATGTCCCGGTTCGAAATTCCGCCAGAACAATACGCGATGCGCATTATTGCAGGCAGGACCCCACGCCGGCATGAGGGCTGTCTCTGAAAACGAAATGGCGGCCCGGTTTCCGATAGCGATTCCGGAAAGCCAACGGAGTCCATCCTCAGTTGCGAAGCAGCCGCCAAAGAGTCGTCTGATCGGGAAATCCTGTGGTTTCGAAATCGATATCAGACTGAAAGGCGATGAGGGCCGACCTGGTTTCATCGGTGAACCTGCCGTCGACGTCGCCTTTATAGAGACCGAGCCCGGCCAGTTTCGTCTGAATGCGACGGATTGTCTCGCGGTAGAGGGCGGTCTTTCGCTCACCCTCCCCGATTTTGACCTTTTGCGACTCCTGCCGCAGTCTGTCCGGATTGAACTTGATGACGATGGAATTGATAACGGAATAGAGGCGGTCGTTGGGATTGGATTTGCAGTGATTGTCCATCACCGAAAGCAACAGTTCCAGTGATTCAAAAGACGTAATATCGTAAGTATCATCGGCATGCTTATTATGCGCGGTGAGAAATCCCTCGATCCAGCCGCCGATCAAATAATAGACATTGGATTTCTTTTCCCGCTCGATAACTAATATTTTGCAGGGTAGGAAACCCACCCCTTTCAAAGCAAATTTACCCCCGTCATCGGCGGCGAATGCGGCGGTGGTGTGAAACAGCAGCCCGCACAGAACCAATTTAAAGAGTTTCATCCGTCTTCCCAATTTGACCCGATGGACGTCATTCATCCGCCGATGGCGGAACAGCCTTTTCAAAGGATGCCCTCTCCATCGGCGGATGATGTTCGCACGAGGCCGTGGACCCATTAAACAGGTAAGCTGCGGACAACATCACAGTTCCTGTCCACCAGCCGCTTTGCTCCAAATTACGCAGCCCACTGACATGCCTGCCAATTCAGAACCAATGCGTATACGGCCTGTTCTGCTTTATGCCCTGGAAGTGGCTCGTACCCTTCTCACGATGAGAACCAGGCTGCTGCCCCGGGCCCGCCGGCGTAGTGCATAGAGGCCGCACAATCCGGCGAAGAACAGGAATAGTGTGCCCGGCTCCGGAACGTCATTGGCGATCGGGTTGACGGCGCTCGTCGCACTTGCGACAACGGGTAATCTCGAACCGCCAAGAAAGTCGATCACGAAACTCTCACCGATTTGCAGGTCGAACCCACCCAATGGGAACATGTTGCTGAACAGGGCCGGCGACTCAAACAGGTCGATTGCCTGATCCAGAACGTTCCCTATGCCGAAGGAACCCTGACCCAGGAGACCAAAGTCGAATAATATCTGCAGCAGATCGATGCCGAACTGAAGATCAAAATCGAGCAGGGTTTGGTTCAGTAGTTCGGCGTCAAGGAAGAATGTCGGGATTACCGTCGTCACATCCGCCAGGAAGGTAATATCGGGCAACAGGTCCCAGGCCGACATCCACTCGGTCACCAGGTTGCCGCCGATCCTGACCGCCTGGTCGAATACCAATTCAACGAAAAGGGTCGGGTCGAGCTCGAAATCCTGTTTCAGATCGATGGTTGGACCCATTTCCACATTGATGATGTCGAAGCCGACACTGCCTAGTAAGGGAATATCGAGGCTGGACCCGAACAGACCGGGTACACCGGCGGAGGTCGCGACGATGTTGTCGAGGTCCAGGATGAGGTCCACCAGATCATCCTGACCCGTGGCCTTCAGCTTTTGGGTCGCGGGGTCTATGGCGTTGGCGCCGCCGGTGGCATCCGGTTGCGGAAGATGCAGCGTCACCGTGGCCAGTCCGGCAACATCAAGCTCAAATGGAAAGCCGTTGGCGGTGGCCGGCAGGCCGAAATCCGAGGGTGATTGCCCGAGCAAAAGAATGCCCCCGCCACCGCCCTCGTTGAAAGAGAGGATGGGGGCTCTTTCGGCGATGTCGAACGGTGTGCCGCCGGTCGTGCATCCCGCCGGTATAACGCAGGCTTCCGCATCAACGCTGCCGGACAGTTCCATGATGGCGTCTACAGACAGCTCGAGGTTGGCAAAGGTCGTATCGAGGGTATTCGTGCCCGCCAGAGCGCTGTTCGGATTGAAATTTATCGGGTTCACTTTGTTCAAACCGGTCGTATCGGGGATGTCCAGCGTCGCCTGATAGGACACCGTCGCGTCAACGGAGCCACTGTCGATCGCAATTCCGAGCTCCAGACCAACGCGCCCGTCCGTGGTGCCGTTGACGGCGACGCCGGTGCGCGTATCAAGCGCCAGGAATTGTGGCGGCGCCGTTCCCAGTGCTAACACCGGGAGTCTCCCCGACTGGCCATTCCTGCAAACGCTTGCGGAAAATCCCCGCCGGCAGGTCGCGAACGCCGTGTCATAGGCGGCACGTTTAACGAAGTCCGCCGCCCTTGCGATCTTGCACCCCACCGCAAACCTGCCGCAGGAACGAACGGAGGGACGGGAGCCAAGGCGGGGCACGGGCACCCGGGCGGATTGACCATTGATGCAGGTACTGGACGAAAAGCCAAGTCCGCGGCAGGCCCCGAAGGCGACGTTGTAAGTGACCCGCAATGGATTGATTACATTGGTCGATTCATTGCCGACGATCAGGTCCTCATTGACGTTTTGGTTTTGCCAGGCGGCGCCAAGAAACGTCGTTTGGTTCAGCGTGGGCGCGGCCCCGGTATCCCAGATGCTTTGTCCGCTGGTGTCGAATGAAAGATCATAGGTGAATGGCGCGGCGTGAGCGGTCAAAGGAAGGGCGAGCAGCGGACCCACGGCAAAGGCCACTGCCCAACGCAGCATTTTCAACATTTTCAGATGTCTCCCCAAAATCCCCGTGCCGGCGTCTCGAAATCCCCTGCCGGCGTGTCGTTAGCATTGTTTTTATTGTACGCAAAATCCGTGCCAACTTGGTCAAGATGAGGAACTTCAAAGAGTTATGCGCCCTTCTCTTGGGCGATGAATGGAAACTGTAAAAAATCCCGACACTTTGATTCGCCCGCTTGCAGTGCCGATGTAAATGCGAATGCTAATTAGAGTTATTTTATAGACTGTTAGCGGAATTTCACCAGCCTACTGCCAAGTGTAAAGAATCCCGACACTGCTGACTCTCGGTTGCATACTATGTTATGCAAAACAACGAATTATCTCGTGTTTATATAGGGTTAGTGATTTCCTGGGCGCGTGCAAAAGTGTAAAGAATCCCGACACGTTTAACGGTTGAATTGACCGGCGCGTGCTGTCATTCGTTCGACATTTCAATATGTTAAGAACCGAAACTCCAGGAGTTCGGGGTCAACCGGTGCCGGGACTCGGCCGGGCGCGGAAGGCGATTGGCCGACATGTGGGCTGGTTTCGTGATATCGGCAGGACGGATCCAACCGAGACACGATCCGACAACGGCGGGACACAGCCCTTTTGAGTACACGTCACAATTCCGAATAATTTCGAAACCCCCTATAATAACGGGGCATTGCAGTGGAGATACATCGCATGAAGAGGATACCCGCATCCCGGCGCCGGTTGATTGCCGGATGGCTGCTACCGGTGCTGTTGATGGCGGCTGTGCCGGCGCCGGCCGCCGGTCTTGAGATTGCCGGCAAGGCCACGGTCATCGACGGCATGATACGCCGTTTGCGACAGCGGATCGAGCAAGTGAAATCGAGCGCATTTTCCCCCCATCGTCAGCGCCCTCTAGTCGACGACATGGCCCACGCGTCCACTGGCGTTGGCGGGGGCAGGTCGCAGTGGTTTCCTCCGCTCCGTTGATTCGGGGGACGCGCGAGGTCCACTGGATCCTCTTGCTCGCCGCTGGTCACAATTCGCCCGTCGGAACCGTTACGGACATGGCCCCCACTGCGCAAGGATCTGGAGGAAATCGGTGATGCCGACCATGCCATCGCCACTGACATCCGCGGGACACGGACAGACGTTCCCCCACTGTGCGAGGACGCCGAGGAAATCGTTGATGCCTACGTTGCCATCGGGTACCGCCCCAGCGCCGGTGAAGTCCGAGGGGCAGAGTTGGCACTCATCGGGAATGCCATCGTCGTTCTCGTCGTTGGTCAGCGAGGAATAGGTGACCGTGTCGACACCGATGATGTTGGAGTTCGCACCGGTGGGGCCGCCATCG
>JAJFIG010000089.1 GCA_021775195.1 Rhodospirillales bacterium
GATGGCCGACGTGATGAACCACACCGGCGGGCTGCCGGTGCGCAACTTCAGCGCCGGCCAGGCGATGGCGACGGGAGAGGGCACCCTGGAGCTGGGCGGCGACCATATCCGGGAAAGGAACCTGGGGCGGGGCGGCGACACCACCCACGCCTGCATGCCGGGGTGCCTGATCAAGTGCAGCAACGTCTATGTCGGCGCCGACGGCGAGGAGATCGTCTCGCCCCTGGAATACGAGACCCTCGGCCTGATGGGCAGCAACTGCGGGCTCGAGGACCCGGACGACGTGGCGCGGCTGAACGCCGCCGCCAACGACCTCGGCGTCGACACCATCGAGGTCGGCGCCACCTTGGGCGTCCTGATGGATGCCGGCGAGGCCGAATTCGGCGACCTGGAGTTCATGACCAAGGCGATGGAGGACATCCGCAGGGGCAGCGAACGGGGCCGCCTGCTCGCCGAGGGGACGGCCCGGGTCGGCACGCACTACAACGTCGCGCGGGTGCCGGTGATCAAGAGTCAGGGCATCAGCGCCTACGACCCCAGGGTCGCCGAAGTGACCGCCATTTCGATGATGGTCACGGCCCAGGGCGCCGACCACACGGTGGGCAACCTGCCGGCCTTCGATTGCCGGGGCAAGACCACCGAGGAACTGGTGGAGGCCAGCCTGGGGATACAGACGGCGACGGCGGCGGTGGATTCCCTGGGCATCTGCATGTTCGGGCGCTCGGTGACCAACGTCAACCCGGAGCTCATCGTCACGGCGCTCAACGACGCCTGCGGCACCAGCCTGGAAACGTCCTTCATGACGGAGCTGGGGCGGGACGTGCTGCGCCTGGAACGGGCGTTCAACGAACAGGCGGGGTTCACCGAGGACGACGACGAACTGCCGGACTTCTTCTACACCGAGGCCCTGGCACCCAGCGGCAAGACCGCCCGCCACCGCAGCGCCGAGGTCAACCGCCTCCTGCGCGAGCAGATGGGCGAGGACGGATAGCGGGTAAAAATAACCGTCAAGGTCGTGTCCTAAGAAAATACGGGTCGGGCCGGTTGCGGGGCGCCGATGTCGGTATTGGGGCCAACACCGATCACAATCCAGGGTTTTCAGGTACCAACCATTCCACTTCGAACAAAAGTGTCGGGATTCCTTACACTTTCGTGCCGGGCTGCACGGCCCACAACATATTGAAGAATAAAGTAATTTTGACTCGCGTCGGTAATGGCATGGTATCGATGGTTTGGAGTGTCGGAATCCTTTACACCCGGGCAACCTCAAGTCGGGACGGGTTAGGTCTTTGAATCTGAAAACTATTTCATGCAAATAGCCTAAGGATTAGAGGCCTGTTCCTCGTTTAAAGTGTCGGAATTCTTTACAACTTTTCGTGCATATTATGTTATGCGGCCCTTAAGTGCTTGTAATTCCTTAATAATTACCAGCAGTGATAACTGGCATGAAATTTGCATTGGCATCAAGGCTCGGCCGGAAGCAGCCACCGGCGATTTTGAGAAGGAAAATTCATCATGTCAGGGGCAACCGCGCGCGGAGAGCCCGTGAAACGCAGTGGATTGGTTGGCGTTTAAGGCAGGCGTTTCCATTGCACATCAACAGGAGACTTTACGTTGAACACTCGTGGTATCTCTAATTCTTCAGTTTCGGTGGTTGCCGGAGCTCTTGCTACCGCAATTCTGATGGGCAGCAGCACCGATGCGAACGCGCTGCTTTTCGATCAAAACATCACACCTGACGTGATCTTCGGTTCCGGAAATGCAAACGGTTCCTTCACTGTCGACAAAGAAATAGCTGGGGTCGAGCTTGGGTTGCGCGCAAAAATCCCATTTGTCGGCACCCTGAATAGCAACGGTAATGGCACCTACAGCTATACCTTGGCAGAGACGGACCACGACGGGAATTCGGGCACAGCCCAAAGATGGAACTTCGATTGGACGGTCAATACGGACCACCTCGGGACGACGGGCAATAAGATCGATGATTTCACTTATAAGCTGGGAATCGATTTCGATCCCAGCCTGGCAACCAACTTCCTTGAGTTCGATCCGATCACCCCTAGTGCCAACCCGTTTCCCGACCATGCCATCGGCGACAATACCACCGCGAACGGAGGGGGAGCAGAGGCCACAGACGCAGCCGATTACCTGTCTTTGATTGGCTCGAACAACGTGGCACAGAATTCATGGCGCCATTCGTTTTTCCCGTTCCACCCGACGCTAACCTATGATCCGACGATCGACGGCACCTATGATATTTCCTTGATCGCAATCGATCCCAACGGAGGTGTCGCCGCAAGCACTCAGATCCAGGTGATCATCGGCGCGGGCGGTGTCTCCATCCCCGAACCCGGCACGCTGGCTCTCTTCGGCCTCGGCCTTGCGGGTATCGGCTTCGCACGGCGTAGAAAGGCTGCCTGATCAGAAAACTCGGCCTTCGCGGTTTCACATCAAGACAGCGGTCCATCAGGGCCGCTGTTTTCTTATGCGCGGAATATTGGGGTTGGATCAAACTCGGCATTATTCCAAGTTCGTAATG
>JAJFIG010000090.1 GCA_021775195.1 Rhodospirillales bacterium
ACACGTCCTCCGGACTTGGATGGAATTGCAATCGCGGGTATCGAACGGTCAGCGAGGCTTGTGTTGCTGTAATGGTGCCAAAGAACGCTCACCTCGATTATTCCGGAAACGACTGGACCTGTAACCGGCCCTACCAGAGGCAGCAGGATGGATGCGCGATCCGCTGACGCGCCGCCCCAGAGACACCAACGATTATCGGCGCCGAAACCGCAACCGGGAGATAGGGTGTGTGACCATGACGGACGACCTAGTCGACCTCGACAAGCACCGTGGCATGGCGGCGCAGAAATCTACCGAAATTCGCCGGCGCCTCCAGGAGGTTCAGGCCGATCAAGCAGCCTTGCGGGATCGCCAGGAGGAATTCGAGCGTCTTCTCCTCACCGCTCCGGCGAAGACGTGGCCCGAAGCCGCGGCGAAGGCGCAGTATCTGATACAGCTCCTCGCCGCCCCGCCGGCGACCCTGGACCCGCGGCGCATGGAGCTCATCGCGCATGTACTCGACGATCTCAGCCGATTGTGCGACCACGCGAAGGAGCATGTATGACCAAGTCCACGGCGGCGGCCTTCTTGGCTTCAAACGAGCCATCTCCCAACAGGGATGGCGTTCAGCTGACGTCGACGAAGGACCTCGAATTGGGCCGTGAAACGATCTGAGGCACGAGCTGGAAGTCGGGTCATAAGCAGCGGTCTGGGGAACATTTTGCATGATTGCCAAGCACAGTGAGAAGCGCCCGATAGAAAGGGCAGTCGTTTACCACCAGGAGATAAAGATATGACGTCAGCAGACCAGGACAAATCGAACCCGTCCATGAGTCCCGAGGCGGCGGAGGAGATGGCGAAATACGGTATCACGCGGGTCCCGGCGGACTATTTCCGCTTGGGGGAATATCGCTACACGAACCTTAAGGACGCCGTTGCCCAAGCGAAGCGGCAGAAACGTTCGGATTGATCCGGCATTGACAGCGGACCTGGCCGACTGGAGCACCGGTGGTTTTTCCAGGCCGCGAACAAGCGGCCGATCGTGAAGGAGGAATTAAGTGGTTCTGCGTCCCGAATATTCGCTCGGTCATTCCGAGTTCAATGATTTTCTTTTCGCATCCGTCGGCGAAGAGAAAAACGGACTTCCGCTTACTGTCCTCTCGGCGTTGGCGCGGCTTGGGCTCGATCCGTGGAGAGAGGCCGCTCGACTGTCCGAATTGACCAAGGGTGCTGCAACAAGTGCATTGGCGGCGGTCATTGCCACTCTCCCCGAAGGGGATTGGAAGGCGTCGGACTCGCGGTCGATCGCCGTTCGCCTGGTGGACCGATTGCCCAAGCACGTTTCGCCGACAGCCAAGTCTGCGCAGGGTAGGAGCATCAGGGATCAGGCACCGAAGTCGGCCGCTCAGAAATGGTTGATTTGGATTGCGATAGCGGTGGCAGTGCTTACCGCCATATCGCGCATGTATGGCAATTAGGCTGTCGAGCCAGGCAATATATCAAGAAAGGCGCCATCGTGGCCGCCGTTTTCTATTCGGGAATGTCCGAGATGGGTCATATCCGGTCCTTCGCGGGGTTCGTTACGGTTGGCCGCCTTGGGCTTGTCAGCGGACATTGCGACCGCCGCTCACCCTCCCCAACCTTTATGAGGACATGATCTAAACCGCGTGCGCCTCGTGGTCGGGGAGCTTCTCGCGCATGGTGACGAATTCCTCGGCGGCGGTCGGGTGGATGCCGATAGTGGCGTCGAACTGGGCCTTGGTCGCCCCGCACTTGAGGGCGATGGCGATGCCCTGGACGATCTCGGGGGCGTCCGGGCCGACCATGTGGCAGCCGAGGACGCGGTCGGTCTTGCGGTCGACGATGATCTTCATCAGGGTCAGTTCGTCGCGGCCACTGAGGGTGTGCTTCATGGGGCGGAAGCGGGACAGGTAGATGTCGACGTCGGTGCGCCGGCGGGCCGCGTCCTCGGTCAGCCCGACGGTGCCGACGGGGGGCTGGCTGAAGACGGCCGACGGAATGTTCTCGTAGTCAACCACGGTCGGCGTGCCGCCGAAGAGGGTGTTGGCGACGGCCGTGCCCTCGGCCAGGGCCACCGGGGTCAGGTTGACCCGGTCGGTGACGTCGCCGACGGCAAAAATGTTGTCCACCGAGGAACGGGAATACTCATCGACGACAATGGCGCCCTTTGCGTTCACTTCCACGCCGACGTCGTCGAGCCCGAGGCCCCGGGTATTGGGGGCGCGCCCGGTGGCGTACATGACCAGGTCGGTCTCCATCATTTCCGCCTGCTGGAGATGGAGCGAATAGGTATCGCCCGCCTTCTCGATGGAACCCACCCGGGACTCGGCATGAATGCGGATCCCGCGCTTGGTCATCTCGTCCCTGAGGGCGTTGCGGACGGCATCATCGAACCCGCGTAGGATGTTGTCGGCGCGGATGATCAGGTGGACCTCGGCCCCGAGGGCGTTGAAGATGCCGGCGAACTCGACGGCGATGTAGCCGCCGCCGACGATGACGATCCGCTTCGGCAATTCGGGCAGATCCAGGGCCTCGTTGGAGGTGATGACATGCTCGATGCCGGGAATCTTGGGCATGGTCGGCCAGCCGCCGGTGGATACGAGGATATGGCCGGCGGTGTGGGTCCGGCCCGCGACCTCGACGGTATGGGGGTCGACAAGACGGCCGGTGCCTTCGATCTCGTGGACGTCGGCCTCGCGCAGAATGCGGTGGTAAACCCCTTCCAGGCGGTCCAGTTCCCGGTCCTTGCCGGCGATCAGGGCCGGCCAGTCGAAAGCGGCCGCGCCGGGAGCCCAGCCGAAACCCCGGGAATCTTCGAAGTCCTCGGCGAAGTGCGACGCCATGACCAGCAGCTTCTTGGGCACGCAGCCGCGCATGACACAGGTGCCGCCGGTGCGCGAATTCTCGACGACGGCGACCCGGGCGCCGAAGCGGCCGGCGACCCGCGATGCCCGGACGCCGCCGGAGCCGGCGCCGATGGTGATCATGTCGAAATCGTATTTGGGCATTGTCAGGGCAACCTTTGTATTCGTATTTGTTCAAGAGCGGCGGTGACGGGGATCGGCGGGAACTTTCCTGGCAGGAGATATTCACTATAAGCATGCGGCGCAACCGCCGTCACGAATCTAGGCCGTTTCCTGGTCCGGCGGAATGCTGATACTCATGGACATGGCGGCGGAGTAGACTGGCCGGGCAAGGGAAAAGGGGCGAGGCGGCGTGGGGCCTGAATCGAACACATCCGGATACCTACAGCAGCTTCTGCAACAGGGCATCGGCCTGCAACAGAACGGGCGGCTGGAGGAGGCGAAATCCGTCTACCAGCAGATCCTCCGGGCCGAGCCGGACCACGCCGATGCCAACCATCTCCTGGGGCTCATCGCCTATCAGGGCGGCAACACCGAGGCCGCCATCGGGCTGATCGACAAGGCGATCCGGTCGAACCCAAGGGTCTACGGCTATTACAGCAACCTGGCCCTGGTCCTGATCGAGAGCGGCCAATACGAGAAGGCGGTGGCGTGTTGCGACGAGGCACTGGCGCTCAATCCTTCGGCCGCCGACGCCCATAACAACAAGGGAAACGCCCTGAAGGCACTGGGCAGACCGGAGCAGGCGGTGCCCAGCTTCCGCCAGGCGATCGCCCTTCAGCCGGACTATGCGGAAGCCCATTACAACCTGGGCAACACGCTGGTCGAACTGGGCCGGCTGGACGAGGCGATCGAGAGTTTCGAGGCGCTTCTCGCCCACGCCCCCGGCGTGCCCGAGGCCCACAACAACAAGGGGTTCGCCTTGATGGAACTAGGCCGGCTGGGGGAAGCGGCGGCGAGCTTCGACAAGGCGCTGGCCCTGAGGCCGGACTACGTCGAGGTTCACAACAACAAGGCGACGGTGATGAGCCGCCAAGGGCGGTTCGACGAGGCGATCGCCTGTGCCGACCGGGCTCTCGCCCTGGCGCCCGACTACGCCGACGCTCACAACGCCAAGGGCATCGCCTTGGCGGACCGGGGCAGCCTGGACGAGGCTCTCGCCTGCTTCGAGCGCGCCCTGGCGCTCAATCCCCGGTCGGCGGAATTCCACAACAACAAGGGTACGGCGCTGACCGATCAGGGCCGGTTCGGCGAGGCGCTGGAGAGTTTCGACCAGGCGCTGGACCTGAAACCCGACTACGCCGAGCCCTACATGCACCTGTCCCACATCCACACGTTTTCCGCCGGGGATCGCTACCTGGCGGCGATGGAGGGCCTTTGGACCGGCGACGGCGCCTTGTCGGAGCAACAGAAAATGTACCTGGGCTTCGCCCTGGGCAAGGCGTGCCGGGATTTGGGGCGCCTGGAGGAGGCGTTCGGGTTCATCGAGCAGGCCAACCGCTTCAAACGCCAATCCTACGCCTACGACATCGCCGAGGACGCCGACTACTTCAAGAACCTGACGGCGGCCTTCGACAGCGACGTTTTCGCGGGACGGCAGGACGCGGGAAGCGCCGACGGGACGCCGATCTTCATCGTCGGCATGCCGCGGTCGGGGACCTCGCTGGTGGAGCAGATCCTCGCCAGCCATTCCCAGGTGTTCGGGGCCGGGGAACGGAACGACCTGGGGCGGATCGTCGAGGGCACGGACGTCGCCAACCGTCTGAAGGATTTCGACGCCGGGGGCCTGGCATCACTGGGCACCGAGTATATAAAGAGAATCAGGGCGGTTGGGGGTGAGTCCCCACGGGTCACCGACAAGCTGCCGCACAATTTCCTCCATATCGGGATCATCCGGCTGATCCTGCCCAAGGCCAAGGTGATCCATTGCCGGCGCGATCCCCTGGATACCTGTTGGTCGATCTTCCGGTCCTACTTCACCGGCGAGCACAGGTACGCCTACGAGATGACGGAGCTGGGAACCTATTTCAGGCTCTACCAGGACCTGATGGACCACTGGCGGCGTGAACTGCCCGGGTTCATCCACGACATCGGCTACGAAGACCTGGTTGCCGACCAGGAAGGGGAGACGAAGCGGCTGTTGGCATTTTGCGAGCTGCCCTGGGAGGACGCCTGCCTGAGGTTCCACGAAACCCGGCGCGCCGTGCAGACGGCGAGCGCCGGGCAGGTGCGCAAACCGATCTACCGGGACGCCGTGCGCGCGTGGAAACACCACGAAAAACAATTGGAACCATTGCGCCGGGCCCTGACCGGTTGACCTTCCCGTAACTGTACCCTTTAGCATCGCCTCCCGAACGATGGGGAACGGCATGATGGGCGGTAGGAAAATCCTCGTGATCCTGGCGGTGCTGGCGGTAGGCGCCGGTGCCGGAGCCTATGCCCTGCGAGACGCGGGAACACCGTCCGGGGCCGACGCCGGGGACCCGGCCCTGGTGGCCCTGGGTAAGACGGTCTACGCCGATCATTGCGCCCAGTGCCACGGCGCCAAGCTGGAAGGGCAGCCCGACTGGCGCCGCCCCCTGCCCGAGGGAGGCCTGCCGGCACCGCCCCATGACCAGAGCGGGCACACCTGGCATCACGCCGACCGGTTGCTGTTCGACTACACCAAGGGGGGCGGAAAGGCGATCGCGCCGGCCGGTTTCAAGAGCAACATGCCGGGGTTCGAGGAGGTTCTATCGGACCGGGAGATCTGGGCTTCCCTGGCCTTCATCAAGAGCTCCTGGCCGGCCGCCATTCGGCAGCGCCAGGAACGCATGAACCGGCAAAGTTAGGTTTCCCCTCCCCCGGCCGAGCCTCGGCCACGGCCTGCTCGTAGAAGCGTTCGAGGGCGCGAACGGCCTCGACGTCGCCGAAGACACGGTCGGACCGCGCCGCCACCAGGTCACGGATGGTTTGGCGGTATTCCGCATCGAGGCCGAGGCGGCAGGC
>JAJFIG010000010.1 GCA_021775195.1 Rhodospirillales bacterium
GCAACGGTGGCAACGGTGGCAACGGTGGCAACGGTCAAAGTGAGCGGGGTCATGGGCGGACGGTACACGACGCCGCGAAAAGGGGGAATACTCTCGGCGGCGGGTTGGGAGGTCAATCAAGGCGAAACAGTGACGAAATACGTGAGTGTCGGAATTCTTTACACAAAAAAATATGTAAGATAAAGGTCCTAAACCTTTGAAATGAAACCATAAAACTAAAATACTGATTTTTTCAGCCGTCAGGCTCTAATTAAAGTGTCGGATTTCTTTACACAAGAAAAATTGCCTGCCGGGATGGGAGAAGTATTTGAAATTGGGGCTGTTTTTTGCTTGCGGCGGGAAGACCAAGGTCCGAATTCTCGTTTCAAGTGTCGGAATTCTTTACAGTTTTGATCCTGCGGCCTGGCATAATAAAATTAACGAATTGATATAATTGAATTTTTCTACGTTGGCATGATTCTTGCTTGGTCTAGGGTAATTGTGATGGTCGGTCAGAATTCTTGGTCGATGGAAAAAAGGGAATAATAATCATGCTGAATCTCAAGAAATTCATCGCGGGAATCCTTGTTGCCCTGCCGTTGGCGACGATGGCTGGGAAGGCCGAGGCCGTTCCCATTCCCGTCGAGTTGATGCTGGCGATCGACGGATCGGGCAGCATTGGCGGTGCCGAATTCACCTTGCAACGGGATGCCTATATAAGCGTGCTGGGTTCAGCGCTGATCTCGACCACCGGCGAGATCGCCATCGGCGTGGTCCAGTTCGGCTCTGAATCACCGGATTTTAGTATTCCCGTGATCAGCACGGTTCATGCACTGACTGTGATCGATAGTGCGGCCAAGAAAGCCGCCTTGATCGCCTCGTTGACGGGCATGACCCAAATTGGTGGCAACACACCTATCGCCGCCGCCATTGCGGCCGCCCAAGCGGCCCTGACGGGACTTGATCATGCAAATGGTAACGAGATCATCGATGTTTCCACCGACGGGATGGGCAATATCGGCAATGAAGACACCGCCGCCGATGCTGCAATTGCGGCCGGCGTCGAACAGGTGAACTGCATCGGGATCGGTGGCGGAGCCGACTGTGGCTTCATCGCCGGGGCCGGTGCCTTTTCGATCGCTGCAGCCGACTTTGCCGCGTTCGAGGCAGGTCTTCGGAATAAAATTGCCCAGGAAGTCGGCGAAATTCCCGAGCCTGCCACTCTCGGCATCCTCGGCTTCGGGCTGGCCGGATTCGCCTTCATGCGGCGGCGGCGCAAGACGGCCTAGTCAAACCTTTCAAAAGTTTACGTCGATGGCGGCTCCCCTGGTGGGAGCCGCTTTTGATTCGGCCGCGAAACGTTAGGGCGTTGACGGTTCATGGGTGGGCTTGCGAAACGGTGGAAACGGGCCAATGGCGGCTCTCCACGGCGGTTTCGGGTAAAACGGCGGTGAGTCGGCGGGCCTGAGCGGGCGCTAAAGCAGCGATTCCGCCATGGGGCCGACCTTGCCGCCAATATTATTTTATTTCAATGGGATAACGCGTTGTTGCCGGGATTGGCGGTAGGATTATTCGTGCCAAAGGGCTGGCAGGCGCGGGTTTTCAGGCTTTGCAACAACCATCGTAGTTGACAGATTCCATCAACGGCGTAAATTGGCTGTTAACCGGGGCGCGGCAATAATGCACGGGAGGGCAGAGCGCCGCCGAGGCCAAACTAAGGACGGCGGCAAAAGTGGAATTCCTGGAGCGGAGGTTCCGGCCTTGGACGATACGGTACGCAAGCAATCCTACACCATCCCCTGTTCCAGCGCCTTCCGTGACGCGGTGATGGGCCTGGCCCACCGGCGCCGGGTCAACGTCGCCGATCTGGCGCGTTCCGTGGTCCTGGTGGTGCCGGCGGAGACCATCACCGCCTATCCCGACCCGGGGGAACCCGGCGACGACGATCGTGAGATCGTGGTCCTCAAGTCGGGCAACGCCAAGGGCCGCCCGTGGCGGCGCAAGCCACGGCTGCAGGCGCGTTTGGCGCCGGGATACGAGGTGACGACACTGCGCCGGGCCCTGGGCATGGCCCTGGCCCTGGGCAAGGACGAAATGAGCGTGCATGTCGGTACAGCGGGCGCGAACGGCGCCGGTGCCGACGACGGGCAAACGAAACCCGCTTCCATCAACGGCGAACTACTCGACGAAATGGAACGCCTGCGCACCGTCGTCTCGGCGCTATCCTTCGATCCCCTGCCCGAAGGGATCAATTCGCGGGCCGACGCGCTGCATGTTCTCGGCTTTCCGCCCGGGCGGGTGCCGAGCCTGGGCGAGCTCAGGGCGCGCTTCCGCCTGCTCGCCACCATCCACCATCCGGACAGCGGTTACGGCAACCACCGGCGCATGAGTCAGCTCAACGCCGCCATGGCATTGCTGCGCCTGGGAGGATACTGAGACGAGGCTGTGTAGACCCGTCGGTATGTTGACGGTCGCTGAACCGGTTCGCCGGCTATTCCAAACAAATCCCGTTTCGCGCGGCCAACTTTCCCGCTTCTAGCTCATTGTTCTGCCGCATTAACGCCCGGGCTAGAACCGTTGCCGGATAGGCTGCAGTGAAATACTGGCTTTGGGAGTTTCCGAACAATTCGAGCGCCGTTCGGTAGTCCTCCAATTCCCGCTCGAACTCGCCCTGTTCACCCGCGATCAATCCACGGCGGATGTACGCGAACGAAAGTGAGATGTTGTGGTTGCCGACTTTTACTTTCTTGTTCTCTCGGTGGCTCAATGTCCTTTCGGCAAACTCGCGTTTCAGTGCCAGATCGCCAAAAAACATGCGAAGCTGTTGGTCCGGTGTCGGATTCAGTTCCGGTGATTCGACGTATTTTGTTTTGTCGTTCTCGGAAATATACTTTTGGTAATACCGTTGCGCCGATTCCTTGTCGCCCATTGCCAGAAAAACCCTGGCTTGTCCTCCAAGGACGCTATTGACCGACCGTTGGTGCCGGTGAGGTTTCTCCGAATAAAACGCAATCAATCTCCGGCCAAGCTTGAGTTTTTCGTCGCCGGTTTCGTTCGGCAGGCGTTGATATAGCCTCATCAATCGTTTCGCTATCCCCTTCTCCCGAATGGCGAGCCGCTCTGCTGCGGCGACGGATTCCTGCCTCAATGCAACGGTTTTCTTGCGGCAGTTGCGTTCGCGGTACAGGTTTGCCAACTGGTTTCGAGCCGAATCCGCTATGCCGAACATTGATTCAGCGAAATGATAATCGTCAGACGGAGCCTTGGCTCCCGGCTCAAGTTGCCCGATGGCCGCAAGTTCTGCCTTCCGGGCCGCCTCGTATGCCCTTTCCATTGTCTTTAAGGCTTTAGCTTCCTCGCCGTTCGCCGAATACTGTTTCGCTGTCTTGCCCGCAGCGATTAGCGCTTGATGCACCTGTTTTACGGTGTTGTCGATGTCTGAGCCGGGATAGGCGGTCACGGGAAAGACTGTCGTGGCCAGAATGATCAACGGCAATGCAAGTCCGCGCATTGTTGAATCCTCATGCAATTGCTGCTTTTTGGGCGACGTTCATGGCTCATCCGGGACGCCTAATTTTCTACACTTAATAGGTTAATGTTTTGCTTTCATACACTAAATTTGATGTATGGATGTGGTGCTCCTATTGGCAACCTGAGACAGCTTCCTTCCGGTTTGCGCCGTCCATCCGATAGGGCATACTCGGGCCAGACCGGATCGGAAATAGGGAAATTCCATGCGTCTCAAGGACAAAATCGCCATCGTCACCGGGGGTGGCTCGGGGTTCGGCGAGGGCATCGCGCGGCGCTTTGCCGGGGAAGGGGCACGGGTGGTGGTCGCCGACATCGACGGCGAGCAGGCGCGGCGTGTGGCCGATGCCTTGGACGGTGCCATCCCCTGTAGCGTCGACGTCTCGAAAAGCGATCAGGTGGCGGCGATGGTGGGGGTGGCGGTGGACGGTTTCGGCGGCCTCGACATCCTGGTCAACAATGCCGGTGTCGCCCAGCGCAACATGCCCATGCTGGAGGTTCCCGAGGATGTCTTCGACCGCCTCTACGCGGTCAACGTCAAGAGCCTCTACCTGAGCGCACTGCACGCGGTGCCGGTTCTCAAGGCCCGGGGCGGCGGGGTGATCATCAATACCGCGTCGACCGCTGGGGTCAGCCCGCGCCCGGGCCTGACCTGGTACAACGGCACCAAGGGCGCGGTCATTACCCTGACCCGGTCCATGGCCCTGGAACTGGCGCCCGAAGGCATCCGGGTCTGCGCCATCAACCCGGTGATCGGCGAGACCGGCCTGACCGCCGAATTCATGGGCGGCGAGGACACGCCGGAAATCCGCGAGAAATTCGTTTCCACCATCCCGCTCGGGCGCATGAGCCGGCCGCTGGATATTGCCAACGCGGCTTTGTTCCTGGCCTCCGACGAAGCCGACCTGATCACCGGGGTTTGCCTGGAAGTGGACGGCGGGCGCTGTATCTGAGCTCTTGCCGGGCGGCATGACCTGGATCAAGGACCGGCGTGGGGGAATGGGGATGATGGCGCCAGCTTTTCCCTCGACATACCGGCGGCCGCCGGCCCGCCGCCCCCAGGAGGTGTTTCATGAGCAAGGACTTTCCTCAAATGGCCAAGGACCTCTCCAAGGCCATCACGGTGATGCGCCGGGGCATTCCCGATGCCATGCAGGCGTTCTCGGCCCTGGCCGGGGCGGCGACGGCGGACGGAGCCCTGGATACCCGGACCAAGGAACTGATCGCCATCGCCATCGCCATCGCGCTGCGCTGCGACGGCTGCATTGCCTTTCACGTCAAGGCGGCGCGGAAGGCCGGGGCAAGCCGCGACGAGATGCTGGAAACCATCGCCATGGCGATCTACATGGGCGGCGGCCCGTCCATGGTCTACGGCTCGGAGGCGCTGCAGGCCTTCGACCAGTTCGACGGTGATGCCGACGCCGCCGCGGCCTGATAACGGCCCCGCAAAAGAAAACCGCCCGAAGGCATAACCTCCGGGCGGTTGGTTTGCTATCGGCTGCCGGGGCGTTGCCTAGCGGCGGGCGCCGAACAGGTGCAGCAGCATGATGAACAGGTTGATGAAGTCCAGGTAGAGCCTGAGGGCGCCCATGATCGCCTTCTTGCTCTGGACCTCGTCGGTGTCCGATTCCAGGTAGATGGACTTGATCGCCTGGGTGTCGTAGGCGGTCAGGCCGACGAACACCAGCACGCCGACGACCGAAATCACAAAGTGCATCGCCGTGCTTTGCATGAACATGTTGACGATGCTGGCGATGATGATGCCGATCAGGCCCATCATCAAAAACCCGCCCAAGCCCGAGAGGTCGCGCTTGGTTGTGTAGCCGTAGAGGCTCATCCCGGCGAATGTGCCGGCGGTGATGAAGAAGACGCGGGCGATGCTAGTGCCCGTGTACATGATGAAAATGGAAGCCAGCGACAGCCCCATGAGGCCGGCATAAACCCAGAACAGCGTCTGGGCGGTGCTCGCCTGCATGGTGGGCAGCCGGGCGCTGAGGAAAAACACCAACCCCAGCGGTGCCAGCGCCACGACCCAGAACAGGCCGGTGCCGAAGATCATCTGCATGGCGGCCTCGGACGTGGACACGCCATAAGCGACGAGGCCGGTGAGTGCCAGGCCCGACGCCATGTAGTTATAAACACTCAGCATGTATTCGCGCAGGCCGACGTCGATCTCGGCGGCACGCGCCTGCGTCGGGGTCATCTGCTCGGTGCGCAGTTGAAAACGTCTGTTTGGTCCCAATGCCATAGGAGTATCCCTCGTTAAAGGTCGTTGGTTCGACTTGCCGGTAATATGGCACGTTTGCCCGGAAGTTCAATAGCCCGGGGGGCAATCACACGGGTCCGTGACGATAGGTCAAAATCCGGCAAAACACCACTATTCGTTGCGTAAATAGGGGGTCGCTTTCTGCCCCAGGGCGCGCCAGGTGCCGGCGAAACCGACGATGACGGTCATTGCGACGCAGATAAGAACCGTCGCCACCGCGGTTCCGGGCATGAAAACCCAGTCGGTGCGCATGACGTGAACCATCACCGCCCAGGCGATCAGGGCGCCGATGGCGGCAGCGACGAGCCCGGTGCCAAGACCGAGAATCCCGTACTCCATGACAAAGGCGGTGAGCATGCGGGGCCGGGTCGCGCCCAGGACCTTGAAGACGACGGAGTCGTAGATCCGCCGCCGCCGGCCGGCGGCGATGGTGCCGGCCAGCACCAGGGCGCCGGCGAGAAGCGCCAGGGCCGTGGTCCCGCGCACCGCCGTACCGATCCCGGCGAGGATGCGGGCGGCGGCTTCCAGGGCATCGCGGACACGGATGGCGGAAACGTTGGCGAAGCGTCCGGCGACGGCGGCCTCGAGGGCTTCCTCGGCCTTGGGCGGCGC
>JAJFIG010000091.1 GCA_021775195.1 Rhodospirillales bacterium
CGGTGTAGCCGTTGGTGGCGACGATGACGGCACCGGCCCGCACCGGGCCGCGATCCGTCGCCACCTGGAAGCCCGTCCCGTCCCGTCCGACGCCGGTGACCGCCGTTCCCGCCGCCACCGTCGCCCCGGCCTCCAGGGTCCGGCGTAGCAGCCCCTGGTGCAACAGGCCCGGGTGCAGGGTGGCGACGTCCGGGCGCACCATGCCGCCATGAGAGGCGTCGCTGCCGATCTCGCTTTCCTGCTCGGCCCGGCTGACGGCGAAGGCGTCGATCCCCAGGTGCCGGCGCACCGCCTCGGCCTCGCGGGCCAGGACCTCGTAGTCCTTGGGCTTGTGGGCGGCGTAGAAACCGCCGACGGCGGCGAAACGGCAGTCGATGCCTTCGTCCCCGACGAGGCGCGCCAGCGCGTCCCCGGCCCGGCGCCCTTCGGCGGCGATGGCCTTGGCGGCGTCCAGGCCCATTTCATGGATAAGGGTGGTGAAGTCGGCCTTGACCTCGCCGCTGGCCATGCCGCCGTTGAGCGTGCTGGCGCCCCGGCCCGGGTCGCCCGAGTCGAGGACGAGGACATCCCGTCCGCCGCGGACCAGGGTCAGCGCCGCGGCAAGGCCGGCATAGCCGGCGCCGATGACGACCACGTCCGCCGCCGCCGGCAGGTCCACGAGCGCCAAGGCGCGTGGCGGCGCCTCCTCCCACCAGTAGGCCGTGGTCTTGACGCCGTCTTGTGTGGCGGTCTCGGTCATGGCGAATGGCGTGCCCCTACCGGCGCCCCCGGGCGGTATCCTGGGCGACCACCTCGCCGCGCCCGCATTTCTCGACCATCCGCCAACCGACGTCTTCGGGGCTGCCGCTGCCGAAGGGGGTTTTCTCGAGGACCCGGTATTCGACCAGCATTTTGTTGGCGTCGGTCTTCCTGACCGTGTAGTGGGTGACCGGCAAGGCGTCACCGCCGGATGCCGTCGCCGGGGCAACCGTGAGGGTGACGACGACGGTGTCCGGGCCCTGCATTATCACTTTCGGCAGCTTCGGGTTGACCGCCGCGATCGCGTCGCGGATGCAGCGGGCCATGGCCCAATGATCACCTTGGAACGATTTGGTTACCTGGGGGCCGGTGTCCGCCGGGCCGGGGGAGGCGCATCCGCCGAGAAGGAGAAAAAGAGCCGCAACTGTGATCGTCGGTTTCAATTCTCTCTCCTCCAAAAGATATCAATCGAAACGGCACAAGAAGACCTGTCCGCCCGCCTCACTTGCGTCCCAGGGCTTCCTCCGGGGTCTGCCGGTCGGCGCCCGATGGCAGTGGTCTGTTTCTGTCGCCGATCCAGGCGGCGATGTCGGTCCACACCGTTTCCGCCTGCAAGTCCCTGAGCAGCATGTGATACCCGGACTCGTAAACCGCCACCCGCCGCCTGTCCCGGCCCGCCTCGGGGAAGTGCTTGAACATCAGCAGGGTCGGGTTCTTGGGCACGATCTCGTCCCGTTTGCCGTAAAGGATCAGGGCCGGCGCCTTGAACCGGGGCGAGGCCGCCAGGGCCGCGTCCATCAGGTTGGCCATCCCCCACAGGGCATCGATGCGGGTTTCCTTGATCACCCAGCGGTCGCGGCCCAGCGCCAGGAGCATGTCCCGGTTGTCCGAGGGCTTGATGCCGAGCCCGCGCCCGGTGACCGTCATCCACGGCAGGGTGTTGGCGGCGATGGCCAGGGTCCAGCGCTGGTAGGCGGGCATGGTGCTCCGCCCCCACACCGCCGGCGCCGCCAGGATCGCCCCATCCACTTCCGGTGCATTGGCGCCGGTCAGGGTCACCATGACCACCGCCCCGCCCATGCTTTCGCCGAGAAGGTAGAGCGGCGCGCCCTTGTGGCGCTCCCGCACCAGGCGGGCCAGAGTCCTCAGATCGTCGGCCAGGGCGGCGACCCCGGGCCAGTATCCCCGGGGCAGGGCGTTGCCGAACCCGCGCTGGTCGTAGGCGTAGGTGGCGATGCCCCGTTCGGCCAGGAAGCGGCCCGGTTCGGTGAAGAAATTGCTGTAGTCGTTGAACCCGTGCAGGGCGATGATCACCGCCCTCGGCCTTCCCTCCCCCGGCATCCACGCGCGCACCGGCAGCAGCTTGCCGTCGGCGGTGTGGAAGCCGTCCGAGGTCAGGGCAGGTGACGCGACCGCGGGTCCTGGCGGACGGATGGTCGGCGTACAACCACCGGCGCCGGCGCCCGCCAGCACCAGGAGCAGGATCGCGGCCGCCATTCCTCTTCCCCGCCCCCTCATCAGCCGTCGCTCCGTTCGGGCTCGCTGGTCAGGCTGAGGAAAATGTCCTCGAGACGGGATTCTCGGGTTGCCAGGTCGGTGACCATCAAGCCTTCCGCCTGCACGGCGGCGAGGATTTCACCGCTGTGGGTGGTGCTCGGCGGATAGCGGAAGACCAGTTTCCGGGGGCCGGCGCGTTCGACGTTGAAACGCCCGAGGGAGCCGGGCACCGCATCGACGTCGTCGGCCACGGTCACCGTCATCTCCTTGGCATCCAGGCGCCCGAGCAGGGCCTGGGTAGTGTCGCAGGCGATCAGGCGGCCATGGTTGATGATCGCGATGCGGTCGCAGAACGCCTGCGCCTCCTCCAGGTAATGGGTGGTCAGCAGCACCGTCGTGCCG
>JAJFIG010000092.1 GCA_021775195.1 Rhodospirillales bacterium
GGGCTCGCCCAGCTTGTCCTTGGGGATGGGGATCTGATGCTTCTCGGCGTATTCGATGAGCCGGGTCCGGGACGTGAGGTCCCATTCCCGCCACGGCGCGATGATGCGGATGCCGGGGTTGAGGGCGTAGTAGCTGAGCTCGAAGCGGACCTGGTCGTTGCCCTTGCCGGTGGCGCCGTGGGAGACGGCGTCGGCGCCGACCTCGGCGGCGATCTCGATCTGGCGTTTGGAGATCAGGGGCCGGGCGATGGAGGTGCCGAGGAGGTAGGTGCCCTCGTAGATGGCGTTGGCGCGGAACATGGGGAAGACGTAGTCGCGAACGAACTCTTCGCGCAGGTCCTCGATATAGATGTCCTTGACCCCCATCATGCGGGCCTTTTCCCGGGCCGGCTCCAGTTCCTCGCCCTGTCCCAGGTCGGCGGTGAAGGTCACCACCTCGCAGCCGTAGGCGTCCTGCAGCCAACGCAGGATCACCGAGGTATCGAGCCCGCCGGAATAGGCGAGCACGACCTTCTTCACATCACCGTTCATGGGGTTCGCGCCTTCTCGACCGATTGGCTGAAACACGCGGCGCAGTATAGGACAACGGCGGGGCGGAGCAAGGTCGGCGAACAGGGAAACCGCCCCGGTGCCGAACGACTAAAAGGCGTCAGGCGCGTTGGCTTTGGGGCTCGTCCTCGAGCCAGGATTCGAGGACCGGTTCCAGAGTATCGTAAGAGCGGTAGCCGAGGGTGAGGAGGCCATAACCGCTGGTGTCCTTGACGATGACGGCAGGAAAGCCGTTGATGCCCAGGGTTCGGGCGAGGCGGAAATCGTCCAGAGTGGCGTCGATCATGTTGCCGGCGGCGAAGGTCTCGGCGAAGGCGTCCTTGTCGAGGCCGGCAAATCCGGCAAGATTGGTCAGGGTTCCCGCGTCGGTTATGTCCAGGTTGTCGACGTAGAAGGCGCGATGCAGACCCTCGAGATAGGGCAGCGCCGCCTCGGGCTGCAGGGCGCGCACGCTTACCGCGGCCCGGCAAGGAGGTTCGGTATCGTAGACAAAGCCGTCACGATCGAAGAAATCAAAGGTGAACGGCTGGCCCGTCGCCTTGCCGACCTCCTCCCAATGATGACGGATCTCGGATTTCATCTCGGCGCTCATGGGCCGGGTCGTGCCGGGGCGCAGACCGCCGACCACCAGGGACAGCGATGCCCGTCCGGCGACCTGATCGGCGATGGCGGCAATAACCGGTGCGAATCCCCAGCACCAGGAGCACATGGGATCGGCGATGTAGATGATGTCCTTGGTCGTGGCGGGCTTGGTCACGGCGGGCTCGATCATGGGCAGGGGTGCTTGGCGTTCGTGACCATGGTCACATGATGAGGCGGCATTTGTCCAGCTATCTGCACCAAGCTGGTGCACACTACTATTATTAGAATTAAGTACGAAAAATAGCTGGTAAAAGTAGCTGTTGCGCCGGTGCTGGTTTATTGAGATCATCCTGCCAACCAATTGCGGCTAGGCAATGAATAAGCTCCAACTGGACCAAGTCGACCTGCTTCTCGTTGATCCGGATCGCAACGTCCGGAACATTGTCCGGAATATCCTTCACGACTTCGGGTTCCGCGACCTTCGCACGGCCGAAACGCTGACCGAGACCCAGGAAGCTGTCACCAAGGCCATGCCCGACCTGCTGATCTCGGAGGTCAAGCTTCCGGACGGCGATTTTTGCGGGTTCATCCGCGCCCTGCGTCACCATGAGATCGCCGACAATCCTTTCCTGCCGGTGATCGGCATAACCTGGGACCCGACCCTGGAAATAGTTGGGCAGGTGATCGACTCCGGTGCGGACGATTTGTTGGCCAAGCCCGTGTCCACGGCGCAGCTGCAGGACCGTATCAACAGCCTGATCGTAGCCCGCAAGCCCTTTGGGGTGACCAGCGACTACATCGGTCCGGACCGTCGCTCAGGCTCAAAGCGCAAGACGACAATCCCCTTGATCGAGGTCCCCAATACCCTGAAAGCAAAGGCCATTGGGGAAGAGCCGGACACCAACCTGCAGCAGGCTATCGACCGGACTATTGCCGAGGTCAACCTGCACAAGCTTGACCGCCACGCTCACCAGATCAACTGGCTCCTCGATGGGATCTTGCCGGTTCTGGAGGGCGGCGCCATGACCACGGCCGCGCGCGGAATGCTGGAGCGGCTTCTCTACGTCGCCGAAGACAGCGGTCGACGCCTGCACGGAACCCCCTACGAGCACGTATCGGAGCTATGCCGGTCACTGATCAAGGTGAGCCGGGATATCCTCGATGCCGACGACGAACCGAAAAAAAGGGATGTCAGCCTGCTCAGGCCCCTGGGCCAGGCAATCAAGGCTGGCTTCGACGCCGGCACGGCGGCAGCCGCGCGGGAAATCTCGGCCTCGGTGGGCGGTTGAGGGTCCCTGTCGCGAGCCCGAAATTCAGGCAGCGGGGGCGTGAGTGGACTCCCAACGAGCAGGCTCAAAGGCGGCATCAAGCGGCGTGTCGGCAAGGTGATTCGAATAATTGCTGATCGTCTTCAGCGCGACCGCCAGAATCACTTCCAGCACCTGGGCCTTGGTGAACCCGGCGTCGAGAAAGGCATCGACCTCGTCGGCGGCAAGCCATCCACGCTTTTCAACAACCCTGACGGTGAAGTCGTGAAGGGCGGAGAGGCGGAGGTCGGCGATCGGGGTGCCCGTGCGCACGGCCTCGATAACGTCATCGGCGAGACCGGCACCCTTGGCGCCCATGGTATGGGCGGCGACGCAGTAGGCGCAGCCGTTGACGGCGCTGGTGGTGATCAGGATCAACTGCTGCTCGGCGGCGCTGAAGGTGCCCTGAGCGAGGATGCCATTCAGAGTCAGGTAGCCGTTGAGGGTCGTCGGCGACTCGGCGAGGACGCTGAGCAGATTAGGTACGAAACCGAACTTGCGCCCGGCTTGTTCCAGGTAAGGGCTGGCGGCCTCGGGGACGGCATCGGCGGCAAGGGGGGTGAGGATACTCATTGTCATGTCTCCAAATCACGAGTCTGAATTAGTTATGGACTTAACGGTTCATAATTTCTACCGAGCTTTTACATTATTAAATAACGCGGGACAACTAATTATTGGACCGATCAGTTCACAATAAGTTGATCGGAGGACCGGACCCGGGGACACCGGCCTTGCCGCCGGCCACGTGGGCCGTAAAATCAACGGCGACGTCCTTGCGCCCGCCGACGGAGAATTCCATGGACCTTCACGATCTGCAGACGCCCGCCCTGGTTCTCGACCGGGGCACCGTTGCCCGTAACGCCCGGGCCATGACCCAGCGGGTGCGTGATTTGGGGGTGCGACTCCGGCCACACCTGAAGACCGCAAAATCGGTGGAGGTGGCGCGGGTCGCGCTGGACGGCAACTTCGGCGGCATCACGGTTTCGACCCTCAACGAAGCGGCCTATTTCCTCGATCACGGCATCACCGATATCACCTATGCCGTCGGCATGGCACCGGGCAAGCTGGACGCGGCGGCGGCGCTCATGGACAGGGGAGCAGACCTCAAGGTCATCACCGACAATCCGTCAGCGGCCCTGGCCATGGCCGATCACGGGGCGTCGTTCAAGGTCCTGATCGAGATCGATGTCGGCGACCATCGTGGGGGCCTTGTTCCCGACGCCGACGAAGTGGTGGAAATCGGGAGGCTGATCGGCGAGGCGCCGGCGGCGGCGCTGGAGGGAGTCCTGACCCATGCCGGCCAGTCCTATAGCTGCCGCGATCCGGAAGCCATTGCCGCAGTTGCCGAGCGTGAACGCGCCGGCGTGGTCATCGCCGCCAAGCGTCTCGAGGCTGCCGGCCTGACGTGCTCCACGGTCAGCGTCGGGTCGACGC
>JAJFIG010000093.1 GCA_021775195.1 Rhodospirillales bacterium
CCACGGTTTCCATGGAGACCGAAGTCGACGCCACCGGCCAGTGGATCATGCACTGCCACCTGTCCTACCACGCGGCAGCCGGTATGTTCCGCAAGATCATCATCGAAGGCGGGCCCAAAACCGCCCAATTGGATGTCGGGCTGGATGCCGGCCGGGGGGGCGTACAATGACAAGATATTTGATTGCCCTTTCTCTTGGCCTCGGTTTGTCGGCATTTTCAATGACGGTCGACCGCGCCCATGCCCAGGAAGTGGGACTGGTGTATTACGGCCTTCAAATGGAGGAATTCGAGTACCGTCTTGGCGACGAAGGAGAAGACCTTGCCGCCTGGGACGGAGACGCTTACATCGGCACGGACGAATTCAAGCTCAGGCTGATGAGCGAAGGCGAATATGACGCCAATGCCGGAAAATTCGAAACCCTGGAAAACCGGCTGGTCGGACAGGTGCCGGTTTCTGATTTCTTCGATGCCAAGGCCGGGGTCCGGCTGGACACTCCCAAGGGACAAGACCGCTGGTATGGGATTGCCGGTGTTGCCGGACTGGCACCACAATGGTTCGAAATCGATGCCGACCTGTTCCTCAGCGACCAGGGGGACCTGTCTGCCCGGCTCGATGTGGAGTACGAACTGCTGTTGACCAACCGGCTGATCCTGACCCCGTCGGCGGAAATCGACGTCGCTTTTTCCGACGATACCGAGACCGAAATCAAATCGGGCTTCACCAGCATGGAACTGGGGCTTCGCCTGAGCTATGACGTGATCGACCGGATCTTTTCTCCCTATGTGGGGCTCGGCTTCGAGACCAAGCTGGGCAATACCAAAGACCTGAACGCGGCGGAAGGCGAGGATACCGCCGCCTGGTTCGGTGTCGTCGGTGTGAAGTTCGTTTTCTGAGCCTGTTCACACTACGAAAAATGACAAGGGGTTATAAGGGACGATGAACGTCCGAGCCGGCTCAAAACCGGCGGTGTGCGGCAGTTTGGGCGAACGACCGCTTTTTGATCCGCAAGCGGACCTTGTGTGCCTTCGCATTGAATGACGGCGCTGGGCCGAAAGCCGCCGAAACGGCAAGAGGCGGCTTTCGGGCGCATCCATTCCTTTTCAAACGGAAGTGTCGGGATTCTTTACACTTTCGCGCCCGGGTTTGATCCCGTAATGGTTTGATTCGAAACGAAACCCACCCGTTTGAATGCCATGTCATGTGATCATGGGCTTCGGGTGTCGGAATTCTTTACACCCGGAGACGGGTGTGTCGGTCGTCCGTATCTTCTTGGAAAACAACACGAAATCACGTCGACCCCGGTGCCGCGGCGGAATATCCCCAAATAATATGTCGGAATATTTTACAGTTTCGGCGGGTGGCAATTTTGAGTTGTTTTCTAAGTCCTTGAAAATCTTCGATTCATGAAGGCTGGCACGCTTCTTGCAAGGTTAAGGCGGGAAGAAGTGCGTCCCACAGCGGGGCGGATAAGAATAAATGTGAGGAGATTGGTGAATGAGCATACTTAAACGTATTACAAGCATCGGTTTTTTCTTGGTGATGCTCTGTGTCGGTTCCTTTCAGTCAGCCCATGCTGTTGTTGTCGACGTCACGATTGCCGGTGGCGACGCTATTTTCCTTGCCGGACGGACAGACGTTGTCATTCCCGCCGCGAACCTGCCCTGGACCGGGCCCGGCACCCACCTGATCAGGCACGTCGCTGCGACTCCGGAAGAGATTCAGGAGACGCTGCCGCCGTTCATCGGTGTCAGCGCCGGCGACACCGTGAGAGTGGCCGATCCCGCCATCGGCCTGATCAGCTTCTTCAACGGTTTTCTGCCGCCGCCGCCCCCCGCCTTCGGCCCCGGCGGCAGCACCGGCCCCGGCGTGAGCAACCTGCTTCCGCTGGACGGGATCAGTGGTTACACGGGTCCGGAAGGGCCGCTGGTCGGCGTGTTCCTGGACGGCTCGGTTCCGAGCAGCGGGCCCGCTCCGGCGACCCTGGACTTCAGCGGCGGCGGACTGGGGACCGACTTCGCGTTGCTGTCGCCGTTGCTTCGCCAGGTCTTCTACATTGGCGACGGGGTCACCAGCGGCAACGTATTCCAGGAATTCATTGCCCCGGCCGGGGCGACGCGGCTGTTCCTGGGCATCCCCGACGGCTTCGGGTTCGATGGCGCGCCGGGCGCCTACGACGACAACGACGGCTCCTATCGGGTGCGTATCGGCGTCAACGAGGTGCCGACCATCCCCGAGCCCGCTACCCTGTTACTCCTGGGTTTCGGCCTTGCCGGGTTGGGTATGATGAGGCGGCGCAGAACTTTGAACTGACCGGCAGCCAATGAAAATTAAAAACGGCGGTTCTCCGGAGCCGCCGTTTTCCTTTGTCGGATGCCCGGGCGGTTGGGAATTGTCACCGTCAGTGGACATTGGTCCCGTTACGGGAATTTGTTGTTTTCCATAACCGCTTGCGAAACCCCTGGTCCCGTTTGATATGCCATTCCCGGCTCATTGCCTCCCGGCGCGTGGCATGACGCTCGGCGTACAGCAAAACCCATACGCGCCCCCGGGTCGAACGGGCGCCAGTGCCCGAGTTGTGTTGGCTCAGGCGCCGTTCCAAATCGGTGGTCCAGCCCACATAGGTCCGGTAACCGCCGTTCCCCCCGCTCCCCAGGACATAGACAAAACACGACATCGGGTTAGGTTCGCTTTACGTCGCGGCCGCCACGACGACGATTTCGACCAGATCGTTCCCCGCGAGGTCGGCGCCGACGCAGGCCCGTTGCGGCCAGTTTTCGGCACTGCCGATCCATTCGCACCAGACCTCATCCATCTCGGCCTTGGTCGACATATCCCGGAGATAGACGGTCGCCTGCAGGAGACGGGTCTTGTCGCTGCCGGCGGCGTCGAGGTTTCGGTCAAGGGTGGCCAGGGTCAGCCGCGTTTGTTCGGCGACGGAAGGGGAGTCGCTGCCGGCAGTCGCCACCGCATAGGCAATGCCGTTATGACGGACGGCGGGGGAACGGCCCCTGGCGGTGCCGGTTACGCGGTCGATGGTCATGGAAGGTCTCCTGTCTCTCTTGCCTGTCTTTGCCGGATTGCCGCCTGCACGGTGGTTTCCAGGCGGTTGAGAAATTGCGAGCGGTCGGACCTGCTGAACGGGTTCGGTCCACCGGTGATCTTGCCGCTCTCGCGCAGGCCCTGCATCAGTTCGCGGCCGGCCAGGGCCATGCCAATACCGTTTTCCGTAAACGGCTCTCCATTGGGCCGGATGGCAAAAGACCCCCGTTCCAGACACCGCGCGGCCAGCGGAATATCGTTGGTGACACAGATATCGGATTTCCGGATGTGATCCGCAATCCAGTCGTCGGCCGCGTCGGCGCCCTGGGCGACAATGACCAGTTCGACTAGTGGCGATTGGCTGGGGCGGATGCCGCCATCGCTGACAAGATAGGTTTTCAGGCCGTGACGGGCGGCGACGCGAATGGTTTCATCCTTCACCGGACAGGCGTCCGCATCGATAAAAATATCCGTCATGACGGCCCTGACGATTGTTGCCGGTTGGGTGTACGGAGGGGGACCGTATCAAGAATCCCGGGTCAACTGAACGCCGTTTCGCACGGGTTCGCGGGAGCGCCCTGTAACGCCGCGTAGGCGGCCCATAAGATATTGGAATCATTAGTGAACGACTCAAGCCGCCGGGTGTTCAACCATTGGGCGTGTCGGAATCCTTTACACTTTTGCACACTCCTGAAGTCGGCTAACGGTTTGAAAACAAAACCAATCAAACCTTTTGCATACCATGTTATGCAATTACTGGTTTGGAGTGCCGGGAAACTTTACACCCTGGGATGGTCTTGCTGATTTCCCGTAACTGCCCGTGTAATAACACTAAATCACGTTCACGCCGGTCCGAGACCGCAGAAACCCCTAAAAAAGTGTCGGAATTTTTTACAATTCCAAATTGGAGTAACTTAAAAAATTCGCACAAGATTTTGAAACCAATAAAAACCATAATATTGGCATGGTTTTTGCGTGTTTTACGGGTGTAGTTGGTAGGCTGCCCGGGGTGGGCGGTTCCCTAAATGTAAACAGCGATGAACGGGTTGACGTTTAAAGCGCACGTCTCCATTGCACAATGAGGAGAGACTTCATTATGAAAACACGTAGCTTCTTCAAAACCACGTTAAGGTCTGTATTCGCAGCGGCGGTGGTGGCTGCAACCATATTAACTGCCGTTTCGGCCTCTGCGGCAATAATTCCTCTGGTGGAATTTTCCGACGGACAACCTATTGGTACCCATGGCGATATCACCTTCGGTTATAACTTCACGACCGGCAGCAATCCGATTAATTTTAACCATCTGGGGATTTGGGATTGGCAAAGTAACGGGCTAGGCGAGGCCCATCAAGTTGGCCTTTGGAATAGCGGTGGAACCTTGCTCGTCAGCGGGACGGTGCCGACGGGTACCGCCGGTCTTTTAAAAGACGACTTTCGCTACGTGTCGGTCGGTGCTCAAACGCTCGCTGCCAGCACCCTTTACGTTCTCGGGGCATTTTACCCGACCATCGGCGTTGATCCGATGCTTGTCGAGGTTACACCTTCGATGAATTTCGGTGCTATATTTGGAACCGCCAAGGGAAGTTGGCCCCCTAGCGCTGGGCTCGCATTCCCAACATCTGGCTTGAATCCCACTTATGCTGAGGGCTTTTTTGGCCCGAATCTCGCTCAGGTTCCCGAACCGGGCACGCTGGCCCTCTTCGGCATCGGTCTCGTAGGGCTGGGCTTCGCACGGCGCAAGCGGATGATCTGATCTGCTCGATCTAACATCGCGGTTGCGTATCGATACGGTGGTCTTCCGGAGTCGCCGTTTTCCTTTTTGGAATGTCCGCAAAGGGTCAACAACGGTGGTGTGAGGCGGTCCGCGCGAACGTCCGCATATTGATCCGCAAGCGGACCCTGCCTGAAATCGGAGCTGTCCGGCAAAGGGCTAATGAGCCTGCTGACGTAGAATATAGCGCTCTCCATCGAAGCCGCTGAACAGACTGTCGGCAAACGGGTGGAGGATTCTCCGTGGTGCGTCCGCAGGCTCCAGGTTCCGCTCGGCGACATAGGTCGTATGCGTGGCTTCATTCACCAGCACATGGTACCAGGGTTCGTCCTTCGGGGGGCGTGAGCGCGCGACCTGATCGTACCATTCATCGCTCCCCTGAAAGGTCGGATCGACATCGAAAACGACCCCGATGTAGTCAAACAGCTTGTGGTGAATGATCTGCCCGACCTGGAATTCTGCTTGGTGCTTCGACATGGGGAACTACCGATCCTGCATCAGAGGTTGTCCAAAGACGATCCATTGGGTCGCGGCGGCGATCGAGCGGTCACTATGTCATTGCGGTTTCGTCCCGATCGCACAGTGGGCTGGGTGCATGATAGAGAATGTCCTGTCGGCGATGGCCGTTGATTTAGCGGCAAGCCATGTTGCCTTCTCCTCGTCGTTCAAATGAGACAACGAGATTGGCTCGTAGTAAGCCCCCAGCGCGGCGCTGCCGTGAAAGGTGGGATAGGCGATAATTTCTTCGAGACCGGCCGCCCGCAGCCTCTGCATCAAACTCGCATCAGCGCAGCCGGCAGGCGCGACTTGTCGAATCGGCGCCTCGGCTTTGGCCTTGATCTCAGGATCTACCGGAATATTCCACAATACTTGCATATCGCAGGCCCGTACCTTGATCATGACCCGCCCCCCGGGTCTAACGACACGGACCATTTCGCTGATTGCCTTGTCGGCGTCGCATTCCTCGATCACGGTGACGGAAAGCACGATATCGAACGTATTATCGGAATATGGGAGTTCCTCGGCGTTTCCTTGTTCGAATTTGATTGCATCGCCCAACCCTTCACTTTCGCTCAATGCCTGGGCTTCGCTCAAAAGAAATGGGTTCAAGTCCAATGCCGTAACTGGTGTCGCGCAGAGCTGCTCGCGGGCGAGCCAGCGGCAGATGACGCCGGTCCCGCAACCAACTTCAAGCAGATGGTTCGTTGAGTGAACCTGGGCGTCGTCAAGCATTCCCCGCAAAACACGACGGTAGCTTGGGTCGCTGCCGCGGCCTTCGAAAACCGCTACCGCGCCGAGATTCGGTCCGCCCAAGCGAACGACCGCGAAATTCTCTGCAAGACGATCGACAACTGGATTCCATTGAGACGGCGCAATCATTGCCGGAAACAGTAGAACTGCCGGCCCCTCGCCCGCGATGTTGAAGGTAATGCCACCGGCCGCGCCTTGCCGCTCGGCGCCAGCTAACCGCGTAGCCGGTCGCGTTTGCTCTTGGCGTGCCAGGAATTCAAGCATAGCCCCCGCGATGCGATCGGCATGATCGGCGGCCATGTCGGTCCATACTGCCGCAGCATAATCGGGAAATTCGACGATCTCGGAACCGGATACATGGGGTTTCGCGTGTTGCATGGCCTCGCCGGCCAGACCTGCGTCGCCGGAAAAAATCAGCAAGCGCTCGGTAATTAAAGACAGCGCATCGAGCGGGAACCGTGAAGCATTCAGCAGCGTCAGTGATGACATGGCATTTGGATTGGCGGACATCAGCGCCGCCAACTCCATTGGCGCGGAAGTCCCGAAATGTGCCGCACGAACGCCCAAATTCCGCATCAGGATGCCGATCCGGTCGGTAACCGTAATATCGGCATCGCCAAGTCCAGACTTTTCAGACATTAAGCGCGCCCCCCCGGGGGAGCGGGGGGCCGGGGGGGGTCGGGGGGGGCGGGGGGGGGGCGCG
>JAJFIG010000094.1 GCA_021775195.1 Rhodospirillales bacterium
TCATCGGGCATCGGCGGCGGCGGCTTCCTCATGTACTATTCGGCCAGGACCGGCGACATCGCGGCTTATGATGGCCGCGAGACGGCGCCGGCCGCGGCGACCCCGGGCATGTTCCTCGATCGTGCCGGCAATCCCCGCTCCTTCCATGACGCCGCCGTCGGCGGACTGTCGGTGGGAGTCCCGGGCCTTCTTCGCATGCTCAAGATGGCCCATCGCAAGCACGGGCGTCTGCCCTGGGCAAAGCTTTTCGAGCCCGCGATCAACCTCGCGGAAAACGGTTTTCCAATCAGCGAGCGCCTCCACGAGGCCCTCGCGCGCGACAAGTTCCTGCCCCAGTCACCGGCCGCCGCCACTTATTTCTACGACGCCGGGGAACCCAAGCAGGCGGGTACGATCCTGACCAACCCCGAGCTCGCCGCAACCTTCCGCCTCATCGCCAAGAAGGGCGTCAAAGCCCTTTACAACGGCCCCATCGCCCGTGACATCGTCCGCGCCGTGCGCCGCCACCCCGCCAACCCGGGCACCATGACCATGGCCGACCTCGCCGACTACCGCGCCAAGCGCCGCGACACCGTGTGCCTGTTCTACCGCCGGTGGCTGGCCTGCGGCATGCCCCCGCCCAGTTCCGGCGGCGTCACGACGCTGCAAATCCTCGGCATCCTGCAATCCTTCGACCTCGCCGCCCTGGAGCCGGCCTCGGCCGAGGCCGTGCATCTTGTCGCCGAGGCCAGCCGCCTAGCCTTTGCCGACCGCAACACCTACATCGCCGATCCCGGCTTCATCCCGGTGCCGGTCGCCGGCATGCTCGATCCCGGGTATCTGAAACTCCGCGCCGGCGAGATTTCCACCTCCCGCGCCATGAACGCGGCGCAGCCCGGAATGCCGGGGGTCACCACTGGATGGCATTTTGCGCCCGACGACGCGGTCAAGGGAGTCTCGACCACGCACTTGAGCGTTATCGACGCCAAGGGCAACGCCGTGGCACTGACGTCCAGCATCGAGAACGTTTTCGGTTCGCGCCAGATGGTCCGCGGCTTCCTGCTCAACAACCAGTTGACGGACTTCTCCTTCGTCCCGGAAAAGGACGGCATCCCTGTCGCCAACCGGGCCGAGCCGCGCAAGCGGCCGCGGAGTTCCATGGCTCCGATCTTGGTCTTCGACGGCCAGGGCCGAGTGGTCATGGCCCTCGGTTCGCCGGGCGGCTCACGCATCATCGGCTACGTCGCCAAGACCCTGATCGCCGCCCTCGACTGGAAGAAGGACATCCAGGCGGCCATCGACATGCCCCATTTCCTCAACCGCAACGGCCCCACCGAGCTTGAGAAGGATAGCCCTCTCGAGGCCCTTCGGCCGGACCTTGAGGCCCTTGGGCATGAAGTCAGAATTGTTCCCATGACCAGCGGCCTGCAAGGCGTCGCCGTCTCCCGCGACGGCCTTGCCGGCGGCGCCGACCCGCGCCGCGACGGCGCCGCCGTCGGCGATTGAACAGCCTTCCATGACCGCCGACTCCCTACCCCGCATCTACCTGCGCCCCGGCGGCGACAAACGCCTGCGCCGCGGCCATCCCTGGGTCTATTCCAATGAGATCCGCATGGATGACGAGACCAAGGCGCTTCCCGCCGGGACCCTGGTGTCGCTGCACCGGGTCGACGGCAAGCCCCTCGGCGTCGGCACCTTCAACCCCCATTGCCTGATCGCCTTCCGCCGCTTCACCCGCGATGCCGGGGTCACCGTCGACCACGCCTTCCTGCGCACCCGCCTGGAAAGTGCTCTGGCACTCCGCCGCCGCCTCTTCGCTGCCCCCTTCTACCGCCTCGTCCATGGCGACGCCGACGGCCTACCCGGACTGGTGGTCGATCGCTTCGGCGACGTCCTCGCCGTGCAGACCGCCACCGCCGGCACTGAGGCCCTGTTGCCGTCGATCCTCGCCGCCCTGGACGAGGCCCTGAAGCCTCGCGCCGTGGTCCTCAGGAACGACGGCGCCTTCCGCCGCCTCGAGAACCTGGACACTTACGTCCGTGTGGCCAAGGGCGACGTCGATGATCCCGTCGAGGTTCACGAGGGCGACCTGGCTTTCCTCGCCGATCCCGTGAAGGGGCAGAAGACGGGTTGGTTTTTAGACCAGCGTGACAACCGCGCCTTCATGGCCCGGCTGTGCCGGGACGCCCGTGTCCTCGATCTCTACTGTTACGGCGGTGGGTTCGCCATCTCGGCCGCCGCCGGGGGTGCCGCCGAGGTCACCGCCGTCGACAGTTCCGAGCCGGCCCTCGGCCTCGCCCGCCGCGCCGCCGTGCTCAACGGCGTCGATGGCCGCTGCACCTTCGTTCAGGGCAATGCATTCGAAGAGTTGGAGCGTTTGGCCCAGGCCGGCGAACGCTTCCAGGTCGTGATCGCCGATCCTCCGGCCTTCGTCAAATCCCGCAAGGACCTGGCCATGGGCCTCAAGGGGTACCGCAAGCTGGCACGCCTCGCCGCCGCGGTGGCCGAACCCGGTGGCTTTCTTTTTCTGGCTTCATGTTCCCACAACGTCGACACCGACCGCTTCGCCGAGGAGAGCGCCCGCGGCATCGCCACCGCCGGCCGTACCGGCCGCATCATCCGTTCCGCCGGGGCGGCGCCCGACCACCCCGTGCATCCGAACCTGCCCGAATCCGCCTACCTCAAATCCCTTGTCCTGCACCTCGACTGAGACTAGAGCCCATGCTTGCGCAGCCGGTTACGTAGCTGGTGGTAGCTCAGGCCCAAATGGCGGGCAGTCTCTCGCTGACTGTAGCGGTTGGCCGTCAGGGCTTGGCGCAACAGGTCGCGTTCAAGGCCGGCAACGGTAGCCACCAGGTCGATGGGCTGCAGAGCGCCGGGCGGGGCCTCCGCCGCCGTCTCCGCGCTGATCTCCGGCTGTAAGGGCGCCACCGCCGGCCGATAAGGGGAATCAAAGGGATCAAACTGGACCGCCGCCACCGCAGTATCGGCGTCGCCCCAACGATAGACCGCCCGCTCGACCACGTTCTTGATTTCGCGCACGTTGCCCGGCCACGGATAGGCCGTCAGTGCTTCCATCGCCGCCGGGTCGAACCCGGGATAGGCCTCCCACCCTAGCTCCAGCGCCATCGCCCGGCCGAAATGCTCGGCCATCAGAGGGATGTCCTCCCGGCGCGCCCGCAACGGCGGCACGCTGATGACGTCGAAGGCCAGGCGGTCGAGAAGATCGTGGCGGAAGCGACCGGCATCGGCGGCCTCCGGCAGGTCGACGTTGGTGGCGGCGATGACGCGGACGTCGACGCGCAGGGTGGCGCTGCTGCCAACCCGCTCCAGCTCGCCGTATTCCACCACCCTGAGGACCTTTTCCTGGACCGCCAGGGTGGCGTTGGCGATCTCGTCCAGGAACAGCGACCCACCATGAGCCCGCTCGAAGCGGCCCAGCCGGCGCCGCGCCGCCCCGGTGAAGGCCCCGGCCTCGTGCCCGAACAGTTCGGTCTCCAGCAGGGTCTCGGGCAGGGCGGCGCAATTGACCTTGACCAGGGGGTTGTCCCAGCGCCGGGACAGGAAGTGGAGCCGCGCCGCCACCAGTTCCTTGCCGGTGCCGCGCTCGCCGATGACGATTACCGGCCGTTCCAGGGGCGCCACCCCCGACACCTGGTCCATAAGCTCCAGGAACGCCGACGACTGGCCGATGAGGGGTGGCAGGTCCGGTGCGATGGTCGGCATGATTTTAGCAATAAATCATATTAATTGAGTTTTTTCACTAATTATTAGTGAATTTATTAATCTTCCATTTCGTCAAATTTTCTGGCCGATCATATATTTTGTTTGCAATTTCAATGCCTTGGGTAATTGCCGCCGAGTTGGCACGGAATGTGCTTAGTAAGAATCAGATGGCCGCCCCGTAGCGCGCCGATACAAGGGACCAACAAGGAAGAAGGGACGAAACGTTATGGGTATCTTTTCGCGTCTCGCCGATATCGTGAATTCCAACGTCAACAGCATCCTCGACCGCGCCGAGGACCCGGAGAAGATGATCCGCCTGATCATCCAGGAGATGGAGGATACCCTCGTCGAGGTCCGCACCACCGCCGCCAGGACAATCGCCGAGAGGAAGGAGATCGAGCGTACCGTCGAGCGCTACCGGGAAACTCAGGCCGAGTGGCAACGCAAGGCCGAGGTCGCCCTGCGCAAGGACCGCGAGGACCTCTCCAAGGCCGCCCTCATCGAGAAGGCCAAGCTGGCCCAGTCCACCGAGGCCATGGAGAAGGAACTGGCCGCCCTCGACCATGTCCTCGCCCAGGGCGAGGCCGACATCACCAAGCTCGCCGCCAAGCTCAAGGAAGCCAAGGCCAAGCAACAGGCCATCCAGGCCCGCCACGACACCGCCTCGTCACGGCTCAAGGTGCGGACCCGCCTCCACGACGGCCGCGCCGACGACGCCTTCGCCCGCTTCGACATGGTCGAAAAGCGGCTCGACGCCGCCGAGGGCGCCGTCGAGGCCTTCGACCTGGGTGCCTCCAAGACCCTCACCGAGGAGATCGCCGATCTCGAGGCCGAAAGCGCCATCGAGGATGAACTGACGGCCCTCAAGGCCCGCCTCGGCAAAGAGCGCGGCGCCGGCAAGAGGGCGTGACCAGACATGGAATTCACAATGATCACCATGCCCCTCATCGTCTTCATAGTATTCGTGGCGCCGATCTGGATCTTCGCCCACTACGCCACCCGCTGGCGGACTTCGAAGATGCTGTCCGCCGAGGATGAAAAGATGCTCGCCGAGCTCTGGGAAAGCGCCGCCAAGATGGACAGCCGCATCAACAGCCTTGAGCGCATTCTCGACGCCGAGGTTCCGGAATGGAGGAAACAGGTATGAACCGCGACGATCTTCGCCGCTCCAGCCCCAGCCGCCTTTACCGCAACACAGAGGCGGGCGTCCTCCGCGGAGTCTGCGCCGGGGTCGCCGATTACTTCGGTGTCGACACCTGGATCGTGCGTGCCCTGACGCTGCTGTGCCTGTTCCTGTTCTTCTTCCCCACGGTGGTGATCTACCTCATCGCCGGGGTCCTCCTGCCGGAAGCGCCGAAGCGCCTTTACGAGACCAAGGACGAGGAGCATTTCTGGCGCGATGTACGCACGGCACCGGCACAGACATTTTCCAACCTGCGCCACAAGTTCCGCGAGCTCGAGAAGCGCCTGCGTGGCCTCGAAGCCGCCGTCACCTCGCGCGAGTTCCGCCTCAACCGCGAGATCAACGACCTGTAATCTTCCCTAGCGCACAGCGACCATGAACAGGCGCCGGAAGGGAAACAGGGTCGTCCCGTCGGCGCGTTTCGGATAGGCGGCGGCAATGCGTCCGGTGTAATCGGCGAGAAAGCCTTCGCGGTCCTCCCCCTCGAGCACATCGAGCAACGGCTTCAGGGCCGAACCCTTGGTCCACTCGACCACCGGGTTGTCGCCGTCCAGGGCATGGGTGTAGACCGTCTCCCAGAGATCCAGCGCGCTCGCCACGGGCGCCAGGATATCGTGATAGACCTCGGGCGGCGCCACCGGCGACGGCCGCAGGACCGGCGCCAGCCGGTCGTGCCAGGGGCCGGCCCGAGCCGCCTCCACCATGCAGGTATGGGACGCCTCCCCATGGTTGCGGGGCATCTGTACTGCCAGGACGCCCCCCTGCCCGAGGCCAGCCACCAGGCGTGGAAACAGGGTCTCGTGATCGTCCAGCCAATGGAGGGCGGCATTGGAGTAGAGGACATCCGCCGGCGCCGGCGGCGACCAGTGGCCGAGGTCGGCGTGGACCCAGGTGATGGCGTCGTCGCCGCTCTGCGCCTTGGCCAGCATGTCCGCCGATCCATCAACACCGGTCACCGCCGATCCCGGCCAGCGGCCGGCCATGATCCGCGTGATATTGCCGGCACCACATCCCAGGTCAAAGACCGATTCAGGCGCCTCCAGCCCCACCTGCGCCAGCAGGTCCAGCGCCGGGCGTGCGCGCGGACCGGCGAATTTCAGATACTGCGACGGGTCCCAGCCAGCCAATGATCAGGCCCCATCACGCCGCGAGCGGCGGCGGCGTTCGCCCCGGGGTCGCAAGGGAAGGTCGAGATGGAACCGGGTGCCCGTTTCGCCGGTCTCGGTTAGCGTGATGTCGCCACCGTGGGCGCGCAGGATATCGCGAACGATCACCAGCCCAAGGCCGATCCCACCCTGCCGCGCCGAGCCCGCGAAGGGCTGGAACAGGCGTGAACGGGCCTTCGGCGCCAGGCCGGGCCCGTCATCAGCGACCTCGATAACGATGGACCCGTCGTCTTTTTCGGCGCTGACCCGCACCGTCCCGGCGCCGGCCTGGCGGGCGTTTTGGGCCAGATTGCTGAGCACCCGGAACAGCTGCTGACGGTCGCCCTCGAGGTCGAGTTCCATATCCACCGCGTTGTCTACGGCGAACCCGTTTGGCGGCGTCTCGGCAGCGCGCATAGCCGCGCTCACCTCGGCCACCAGTTCATGAAGATGGAAAAGACTGGGTTTCACGGCCGGCGTTCCGTCGGACACGTAGTTCAGGGTCTGGCTGCACAACGTCACCGCCCGGTCGATGGCGCCGTAGAGCCTGGGCGTCACCTGCTTGACCTCGGGGTCGTCGATGTCGGCCAGCCGGTCCGAGACCAGCATCGCCGTGGCCAGGCTGTTGCGCAGGTCGTGGTTGATCTTGGCAACCGCCGCCCCCAGGGTCGCCAGCCGGGATTTCTGCTGCAGCGCGGCACGCAGGTCCCGCTGCATGTCCGCCAGCTCCCGCTGGGCAACGCCGATCTCGTCCTGGCGGCCGCTGGGCGTGATCGTCCGCTCCTCGTCCTCGGGGTTCTCCCGGAAAGCCATCATGCTGTCGGTGACGCGACGCATGGGCCGCACCATCAGCATCTGCAGGCTCAGGTAGACCAGTCCCGCCGTGAACAGCGAAATGACGATGGACAGTTCCAGGATGCGCGCCGAATAGGAGTACATGGCCACGCGCATGGGCGTTTCGTCGAGCAGGACCTCGACAGCGACTGTCGGATCCTTGGGCGAGGTGCCGATCACCCGCAGCACCCGGTTCTCCTTTTGCGTCAGGGCGGCGAAGGCATCGCGGATCCACATCACGAAGGTGCCCTGGCGCAGATCGAAGGTGGCGTCCACCTTGGGCGGCATCTTGCCGCTCAGCATCAGCATCCGCCGGTTCGCTTGGGTCAGGATGACCCCGTAGGAGTCGGCGTGATGCAGCAGTTCCTTCTCCAGATCACCGCTGATCATGCCGTCGGCCGACGCCTCCAGCGCCAGGGTCGCCAAGTGGGCGGTGGCGACGTGCTCCTCCAGATAGACCTTGCGGAAGCGCGAAATCGAAGGCGTATAGATCAGGAACTCGGCCAGCATGACGAAAAACACGGTCAGCACCAGCAGCCGCGCCGAAAGGCTCGATTTCGCCGCCGATCGTTGTGGCTTGGTTTCCGTCATGCCCTAAAGGTACACCGAGCCGGGCCGATTTGCTCAGCCGAATTTGCTCAGGAACCGCACGATCTTTTTGGTCCGCTCACTGAACAGCGACGCCGTGTAAAAGCTGCCGGCGGCCCGTTTGCCGACCTCGCCCAGGGTCGGGTAGGGAGCGATCATGCTGGCCATGCCGCCGATCTTCATCTTCTGCTGCACCGCCAGAACCCAGGGATGGATCAGTTCACCGGCCCGGGCGCCGACGATCCCGGCGCCAAGAATTCGGCCCTTGGCCGTGGTCACGACCTTGATCAGGCCATCGGTCTCCCGTTCCGCCTGGGCCCGGTCGTTTTCGGCGAAGGGCCAGCGCAGCAGCCGGATTTCACCAGCCTGCCGGCGTGCCATATCCTCGGTCAGACCGACCTGGGCCAGTTCCGGCGCCGTATAGGTAACCCACGGCACCGCCCGGGTATCGGCCTTGGCCGGCAGCCGGAACAGGGCGTTGCGGATGACGATGCCGGCATGATAGGCGGCCATGTGAGTGAACTGGTACGACCCAGCCACGTCGCCGATAGCGAAGACCTTCTTATTGGTGGTGCGCAACCGCGCGTCCACCTCGATGCCCTTGGGCGAATAGGCGATTCCCGCCTTTTCCAGGTCCAGGCCGTCGACGTTGGCCCGCCGGCCGGTGGCAACCAGCAGATGGGACCCCTCGACCACCGCCTCGCCGCCGTCCGTGGTCAGGACCACCCGGACGCCGCCGCCGGCCTTTTCCACCCGATCGATCTGGGCGCCCTCGCGGATGTCGATACCCTCGCTCACCAGCCTGGTACGCACCACGTCGACCAGCTCCGGATCATCCTTGGGCATGATCGAGAACATCTCAAGCACCGTCACCTGAGCCCCTAGATGGCGGTGGGCCTGGGCCATTTCGATGCCGATGGGACCGCCACCGATGACGATCAGCTGCCGGGGCACCTCCTCCAGGTCGAAGATCGTCTCGTTGGTGAGATACGATACCGTCTCCAGCCCCGGGATTGGCGGCACGAAAGCCGACGAGCCGGTGGCGACCACCACCCGCCTGGCCGTAATCCGGGTGCCGCCGGCCTCGACCTCGCGGGGGCCGGTGAAGCGGCCCGCCGCCTGGATCACCGTGACCCCCAGGCCTTCGAAACGCTCCACCGAATCGTTGGGGGCAATGGCGGCAATGGTGTTGCGGACGTGGCCATAGACACCGGCGCCGTCGATGGCGGGCGTTCCGGCACTGACGCCGAAGGCCGGTGCCCGTCGCACGGCCTCGGCGGCGTGCCCGGCGGCGAGCAGCGCCTTCGACGGCACGCAGCCGTAGTTCAGGCAGTCGCCACCCATCTTGCCCTTTTCGATCAGCACCGTCGCCGCACCCATCTGCGACGCCCCGGCGGCCACCGACAGGCCCCCGGACCCGGCGCCGATGACGCAGATGTCGACGTTTAGATTGCTGCCTGACGCGGCCATGATGCCATCAGCCTCGACGCCGCTTAGCCCTTGCGGGACTTGTATTTCTTGTAAAACACCGGAATCAGCGCCAGTACCGCGAGGCCAACGATCGGGGTCAGGATCTCGGGCTTGAAGATGATCCCAAGGTCCGGCACCTCGCCGGCGTCGAACACGGCGCCAAGGCCGTTGCCGACACTGACAAAAACGAAGCTGCCCGGAATGATGCCGACAAAGGTGCCGATAAGGAAAGCGCGCAGCGGAACCCCAAGGAACGCCGGCACCAGGTTGACCAGCCAGAAGGGGAACAGCGGCACCAAACGCAAGACCAGCAAATAGCTCAACGCGTTCTCTCGGAAACCGGCTTCCATCTTGCGCATCGCATTGCCGGCCTTGGCCCGCAGGTAATCGCCAAGGGCATAGCGTGCGACCAGGAACACCGCCCCGGCGCCGAGCGTCGCCGCCAACACTACCGAAGCAGTCGCCAGGAAGGTTCCGAAGATGAAGCCACCGCCGATGGTCATCCACACCGCCCCGGGCACTGAGAACGCCACCACTAGGAAATAGACGGCCATGTAGGATATCACGGCCAGAACCTGGTTCTCGGCGTACCATGTCAGCAGTGTCTGGCGGTGCTCGCTCAAAGCATCGAAGGACAGGTAGGCATCGAGGTCGAAGGCGAAAAAAGCGACGATTCCGGCGGCGATCACGGCCACTGGCACGAGACGCCACCAGGAAAAGCGCGCGCTCTCGGGTTGGGAATCTGTATCGTCGGTCGTCACCGTCATTCCCCTAGTTCCCTGCCTTTATAATACAAGCCGTGCGGACAACCGATGCTTTTTCACAACTGGGGACGCCCGGCCCGCCGCTTATATAAGGGAACCCGCTTATACCAACCAGTAACCATTGCGTGACCGTCCCGCGAAGTATGGCAATGGCTGGCGTTGACTTCCCCAGGGCAAGACCGTATACACCGGGTCGAATTCCTCGTGGGAGTTGACCCGTGAAACGCACTTTTCAGCCGAGCAACCTCGTGCGCAAACGGCGCCATGGTTTCCGCAAGCGCATGTCGACCGTGGGCGGCCGCCGTGTCCTGGCCAGTCGCCGCGCCAAGGGACGCAAGCGCCTATCCGCCTGAACGCCGTCGTGGTTCCCGATATCGCTCGCCTGAAGCGGCGGTCGGAGTTCCTCCGGGTTGCGGGCACGCGGCGCAAGTGGGTCGCCCCCGGCTTGATCCTCCAGGTCCGACGCCATGGTGCCGGCAACGCCGCCCGCAGGGAGGAGCCGGCCCTACGTGTCGGCTTCACGGTCAGCCGCAAGGTCGGCAACGCCGTTGCCCGCAACAGGGCTCGACGCCGCCTGCGTGCCGCCGTGGAACAGGTCATGCCGGTCCAGGCGAAGGAAGGGCACGATTTCGTGGTTATCGGCCGACAGGCGACGTTGAAGCGGCCGTTTGCCGCCTTGGTGAGCGACTTGCGGACGGCGTTGAAGCGCCTCGACGCCAGTCGCGACGAAATTGCCCCGGCGGCGCCCGACAATCCGGCGCCACGGGCGCGGTAAACCTTTCCCCTGTTTCAGGGGCCGACGACTGGGTTGAGAGACGATGAAGCTGGTAAGCATCGCGCTACGGGGGTTGATTCGGGGATATCAGTGGTTCCTGTCGCCGGTCCTGCCCGGTGTCTGCCGCTACTATCCCACGTGTTCCGAATACGCCGCCGAGGCCATTACCCGGCAGGGACCGGCGATGGGCGGTTGGTTGGCTCTGAAGCGCTTTGCCCGGTGCCATCCCTGGGGCAGTTCGGGTTACGACCCGGTACCGGACGTCACCATCGGAAACGCCCCATGCACCCACCCCGAACATCAAGACGACCGCGCGTCGGTCCGTTAATGCACAACACTTCCCGGGCGAGACGGATGTCATGAACGATCAACGCAACATGATTTTGGCGGTTGTTCTGTCCGTCGTCATCCTGCTCGGGTCCCAGTTTTACTTCGACGGCACCCGGCCACCACCGCCGCCGCCCGACGCCACGCCGGCGACCGAAGCTCAGGTACCGGGAAGCGCCGGCACTTCTGGCAGCGCGCCGGCACCAGCTCCGGCAACCACCGGCGAGGCCCAGATCCCGACCCTGCCGGGATCCCAACTGCCCACCACCCCAGGCACCGCCGGCCGCACAGACGTTCTCGCCGCCCAGCCCCGCATCAAGATCCTTTCCTCACGCCTGCATGGGTCCGTCTCCCTCGTCGGCGGCCGCTTCGACGATTTGACCCTGGCCCGCTATCACGAGACCTTGGACACAGCGAGCCCGGAGATCATTCTCATGTCGCCCCAGGGCGCCAAGAACCCCTACTTCGCCGACTTCGGCTGGGTCGGCGGTCCCGGTGTCACGGCCCCCAGCGGCACGACGCTGTGGACCGCCGACAGCGACACCCTGACCCCGGAAAAGCCGGTGACCCTGACGTGGGACAACGGCAAGGGCCTGCGCTTCATCCGCACCCTGGCCCTCGACCCCAATTACATGTTCACGGTGACCCAACGGGTCGAAAACATCGGCACCGAGCCCGCGACCCTTCACCCCTACGGGCTGATCTCCCGCCACGGAACCCCCGAGGTCACCGGTTTCGTGATCCTCCACGAGGGTCCCCTCGGCGTCTTCGACGGCCAACTCAAGGAGGTCGATTACGACGACGAGGAACTACAGAAGAAGGATGGGGTCCGGCAGTCCACCACCGGTGGCTGGATCGGCATCACCGACAAATACTGGCTTGCCGCCCTGGTCCCCGACCAGTCCGAGAACGTCAATACCCGCTTCATCCACTTCCGCGAGGGCACCCTGGACAAATACCAGGCGGACTTCCTCGGCCGGCCGCTGGCCGTCGCCCCAGGGGCCTCGATCGAATCCACCAACCGCTTTTTCGCCGGCGCCAAGGAAGTCAAGCTGCTCGACGGCTACGAGACCGAACTCGGCATCAGCCGCTTCGACCTCGCCATTGATTTCGGCTGGTTCTATTTCCTGACCAAGCCCATTTTCTACGCCCTCATCTACATCAACGATCACCTCGGCAACTTCGGCGTCTCGATCCTGCTGCTCACGGTGCTGATCAAGATTGTGTTCTTCCCGCTGGCCAACAAGTCCTACCGGGCCATGAGCAAGATGAAGAAGCTGCAGCCCGAGATGGTCAAGCTGCGCGAGCGCTTCGGCGAGGACAAGGCGCGCCTGAACCAGGAGATGATGGGCCTGTACAAGCGCGAGAAGGCGAACCCGGCGTCGGGGTGCCTGCCCATGGTCGTCCAGATCCCGGTGTTCTTCGCCCTCTACAAGGTGCTCTTCGTCACCATCGAAATGCGCCACACCCCCTTCTTCGGCTGGATCAAGGACCTGTCGGCGAAGGACCCCACGACCATCATCAATCTCTTCGGCCTGCTGCCCTATTCGCCGCCGGACTTCATTCCCGCCGCCGTCAACATCGGGGTCTGGCCGCTGATCATGGGCATCACCATGTTCCTGCAGCAGAAGCTCAACCCGCAGCCGCCGGACCCGATCCAGGCCAAGGTCTTCATGTTCCTGCCCATCTTCTTCACCTTCATTCTGGCCCAGTTCCCGGCCGGTCTGGTGATCTACTGGGCCTGGAACAACACCCTGTCGATCCTCCAGCAGTGGGTGATCATGCGCCGGGCCGGCGTCAGCCCGGGCGGCGGCGTCAAAAAGACGTAGCACCGCGTATTAGGTGTGAAATGGTGCCACCGCCCGCTTCCCCGGACGACCCCGACCGAACCGCCGAAGCCCTGGAAATCGGCCGCCTCCTGTTCGCCCGGGAGTGCGAATTCATTCTCGGCGCCGCCCGCTTGGACCAAGTCCCCGATTCGGACCTGCCCGAAGTCGCCTTCGCCGGGCGCTCCAACGTCGGCAAGTCGAGCCTGCTCAACGCCCTGACCGGGCGCCGGACCCTGGCCCGCGTCTCCAACACGCCGGGCCGCACCCAGCAGCTCAACTTCTTCGTCCTCGGCGGCGCCCTCATGCTTGCCGACCTTCCCGGGTACGGCTATGCCCGGGCTCCCAAGGACCAGGTCGAGCGCTGGACCCGACTGGTCCGCGCCTACCTCCGCGGCCGTCCGACGCTCCGTCGCGCCTGCCTGCTGATCGACGCCCGCCACGGCATCAAGGACGTCGACCGCAACATCATGGCAATGCTGGACGAGGCCGCGGTCTCCTACCAGGCGGTGCTGACCAAGGGCGACAAGGTCAGCGAGGCGGACCTCGCCCGGCGCCTCGCCGAAATCAGCAAGGAACTCGCCGGCCACACCGCCGCCCACCCCGAGGCCCACGTCACCAGCGCCCGCACCGGCGACGGCATCCCGGAACTCCGTGCCGCCCTCGCAACCCTGGCGCCGGACGCCGGGGTCAGGTCGTGAGGTCCGGCAGATCCTTATAGAAATCCAGTGTTTCCGGGTTTGCCAGGGCCTCGACGTTCTTCACTGACCGTCCGTGGATCACGTCGCGCACCGCCAGTTCGGTGATCTTGCCGCTTTTGGTGCGCGGGATGTCGGCCACCTGGACCACCTTGGCCGGCACGTGCCGCGGCGTGCAGTTGCCGCGGATCAGGGTTCGGATGCGGCCCGTAAGGTCGTCATCCAGGGTCAACCCCTGGCGCAGCACCACGAACAGCACGACGCGCACGTCGTGGTCCCAGTCCTGGCCGACGACGATGGCCTCCACGACCTCGTCCAACGTCTCCACCTGGCGGTAGATTTCCGCCGTGCCGATACGCACGCCGCCCGGGTTCAGGGTCGCGTCCGAGCGCCCGTAGATGATCATCCCGTCGTGGTCCGTCAGCTCGACGTAGTCGCCGTGGCACCAGATGTTGGAGAAGGTCTCGAAATAGGCGGACCGGTAGCGGCTGCCGTCATCGTCCTTCCAAAAGCCCACCGGCATCGACGGGAATGCCTTGGTGCAGACCAGCTCGCCTTTCTCGCCCCGGGGCATGGGCTTGCCGGCACCGTCGAAAACCTCCACCGCCATGCCCAGGGCCCGGCATTGGATCTCTCCCCGCCAAACGGGGCTGGTGGGATTCCCGAGGACGAAACAGCCCATGATGTCGGTGCCTCCGGCGATGGAGGCCAGATGCACGTCGTGCTTGACCTTGTCGTAGATATAATCGAAGCCCTCCGGCGCCAGCGGCGAGCCCGTCGAAGTAAGCAGGCGGACGGTATCCAGCTTGTGGGTCCTGGCCGGCTCCAGCCCCGCCTTGTTGAGGGCATCGATGTACTTGGCCGAGGTCCCGAACAGCGTCGTGCCCTCGGCATCGGCAAAGTCGAAGAGAACGTTGCCATCCGGGTAGAAGGGCGAGCCGTCGTAGAGCAACAGCGTCGCCTGTGTGGCCAGAACCGAGACCAGCCAGTTCCACATCATCCAGCCGCAGGTGGTGAAGTAGAAGACCCGGTCATCCGGCTTGATATCGCAATGAAGCAGGTGCTCGGTTGCTTGCTTGAGCAGCGTCCCGCCGACCCCGTGGACGATGCATTTGGGCGCCCCCGTCGTCCCCGACGAATAGAGGATGTAGGCGGGATGGTCGAAAGGCAGGCGCACGAAGGGGATATCACCGGCAGTGAAGCCTTCGACGAAATCGTCCAACATCACCGCCCCCTCGATCCCGTCCAGCGACGGCGCCGTCCGCGTATAGGGCACCACCACCGTCCGCTCGACGCTGGGCAGGCTGCCCAGGATCTCGCGCACCTTGTCCAGGCTGTCGTGGGTCTTGCCGTTGTAATAGTAGCCGTCGGCGACGAACAGGACCTTGGGCTCGATCTGGCCGAAGCGGTCGACCACGCCCCGGACACCGAAGTCGGGCGAGCTTGACGACCACACGGCGCCGAGGCTGGTCGCCGCCAGCATGGCGATCACCGTCTCCGGCATGTTGGGAAGGTACCCGGCGACCCGGTCGCCCACCGTCACCCCCTGGGCGGCGAGGGCCTGGGCAAGCCGTGACACCTGGTCGTAGACGTCGCCGTAACTCAGGCGGCGGCGCACCTGATCCTCGCCCCAGAACACCATGGCGTCACCGCCGTCCCGGCGCCGGAGCAGGTTCTCGGCGAAATTGAGCCGCGCTCCGGGAAACCAGCGGGCGCCGGGCATCATGTCGCCGTCCACCAGCACCGCGTCACCCCAGGTCTCGGCAATGATCCCGGCGTAGTCCTTGACCGAGGTCCAGAACTTCTCCCGTTCGGCGATGGAAAACCGGTAGAGCGCGTCGTAGTCGGCGATGGTGACGTTCCAGTCGTTCTCCACGTCTTCCATGAACGCCGCCAGGTTGCTCTGCCCGACCCGGTCCGGGGATGGTTGCCACAGTGGTTGCGTCACGATTCCCTCCCCGGACTCAGATGGCGACGCGGAAGGGCTTGACCTCGATCCGCTCCCAGGCGTTGCCGGTCACGTAGGGGTCGCCGTCGAGCCACGTATCCAGGTCTTCGCGGGTGGAAAAGTCGACGACCATCACCGAACCGATCATGTTGCCGTCATCGTCGAGGATGGCGCCGCCCGTAAGCAGCGTCCCCGCCTCCTTCATCCGCTTGGCGCCCTCGATATGGGCCGGGCGCGCCGCCGTCCGCCGGTCCGCCGCCTTGGCATCGGTACCGTCATGGGCAATGACCACGTACTGCATGGTTGGTTCCTCCCTGCGTATTTCGGCGCAGTATGGTGGCGCCCAGCGGTCGGTGCAACCCGGCCCCATCGCCAACCATCGCCTTGGCTGTGACGATCTGCTATGAACGCCGCCGGAATTCGACAACCGCGGGGAGGAGACCATGGACGTCAAAGGACATAGCGCGATCATCAGCGGCGGAGCCTCTGGACTGGGCGCCGCCACCGCCCGGGCCCTGGCCGGGGCCGGAGTCAAGGTGGCGCTGCTCGATGCCAACGCCGACGGTGTGGAGGCGGTGGCCGCCGACATCGGCGGCCTGGCCCTGCCCTGCGACGTCACCGACGCCGCCGCGGTCGAGGACGCTGTCGCCCAAGCCCGCGACGCCCATGGCCCGGCCCGCATCGCCATCAACTGCGCCGGTGTCGCCACCCCGGGCCGCATCGTCGGGCGCAACGGCCCCCTGCCCCTGGAGGATTTCTCCCGCGTCGTCGCCATCAACCTGTTCGGAACCTTCAACGTCATGCGCCTGGCCGCCGCCGCCATGAAGGGACTGGAGGCGCTGGATACCGGCGAGCGCGGGGTGATCGTCAACACCGCCTCGGTCGCCGCCTTCGAGGGCCAAGTCGGCCAGGCCGCCTACGCCGCCTCCAAGGGCGCCGTCGCCGCCATGACCCTGCCGGCAGCGCGCGAGCTATCGCGCGCCGGCATCCGGGTGTTGGCCATCGCCCCCGGCCTGTTCGGCACGCCCATGTTGTTCGGGCTCTCCGAAGAGGTGCAGAAGAGCCTGGGTGAATCGGTGCCGTTTCCCGCGCGCCTGGGCCGGCCCGAGGAATACGCCGACCTGGTCATGCACATGCTCGGCAATGTCATGCTCAACGGCGAGGTCGTGCGCATCGACGGCGCCCTGCGCATGGCGCCGATCTGACTTACGCCCCCGCCGCCTTGTCGATGAAGCGCGCCAGCTTGATATCCTTGTCGGTCAGGCCGCCCGCATCGTGGGTGCTGAGCACCACGTCGATGCGGTTGTAGACGTTGAACCATTCCGGGTGATGGTTCATCTGCTCGGCCTTCAGCGCCACCCGTGTCATGAAGGCGAAAGCCTCCTTGAAGTCGGTGAAGCGGAAGCTGCGCCCGATGGCGTTCCGGCCCTCGGCCTCGGTCCACTCCGGCAGACCCGCCAGTGCCACCCCCCGTTCCTTGCCCACCAGTTTGCCCGCCATGTCCGCGCCTCCCCGTTCCCCGGCCTTTCGCCTTCACGCACATGGGAGCGCTTGGCGTGACGGTCAAGTCGCACTATGTTTATAGCTATGAAAGGTGCTGGTGACGCGCCGCCCGGGGCCGACCGCATCGAGGCCATCGCCCGGGCCCAGTTGAAGAAAATTCCCGCGAGGCTGCGCCGCCATATGGACGGCGTGGTCGTCCGTGTTGACGAGTTTCCGGACCTGGAGACCGAGCGGGAAATGGGCCTGGAGAGCCCCTTCGACCTGCTTGGCCTCTACCGCGGCGTTTCCCTGGACCGCAGGAGCGTTTCCGCCACTCCGGACGACGTCGACATGATCTTTCTCTACCGTCGTCCCATCCTGGACTACTGGTGCGAGACCGGCGAGCCCCTGGTCCGCATCGTCCGCCACGTCCTCGTCCACGAGATCGGCCATCATTTCGGCCTCAGCGACGAGGACATGCAGCGCATCGAGGACCAGGCATGACAAGCAAACATCAGCCATTGCCCCCGGATTCCCTCTACACCCCCTGCGACCCCTCCCGCCTGCCTTTCAAGACTACCGCCGAGCTCGAACCCCTGGACGACGTCGTCGGCCAGGAGCGGGCGGTGGAGGCGGTGCGTTTCGCCATCGGCATGGATCACGGCGCCTACAACCTGTTCGCCATGGGCCCCG
>JAJFIG010000095.1 GCA_021775195.1 Rhodospirillales bacterium
GTAGCGGCAGATCGTCTCGATCTCCATGCCCGAAAATCCGAAAGCGCTGTCGCCTTCGACCGCCAGCACCGGCTGGCCCGTTTCCACCGCCGCGGCGATGGCTTGGCCCATGCCGATGCCCATCACGCCCCAGGTTCCGACGTCGAGGCGTTTGCGCGGCTTGTGCATGTCGATGATGCTGCGGGTGAAATCGAGGGTGTTGGCACCCTCGTTGACGAGGATGGCGTCGGGCCGTTCCGAGATGATCCGGCGCAGGGCGCCGAGCGCGCCGTGGAAGTCCATGGGCACGTTGTTGTTCTGCAGCTTGGGCGCCATGCGGGCCTGGTTGGTCTCTTTCTTTTCCTCGACTGCGCCGACCCAATCGGCGGGCGGCGGCGCCCAGTCATCGCCCATGGCGTCGAGCAAGGCCTGGGCGCAGGAGCCGATATCGCCGACCACGGGGGCCGCGATCTCGACGTTGCTGTCCATTTCCTTGGGCTCGATGTCGATCTGAATGAATTTTTTGGGCTTGTCGCCCCAGGCCTTGCCCTTGCCGTGGGAGAGCAGCCAGTTGAGGCGCGCGCCGATCAGCATCACGGTGTCGGATTCCTTCAGCACCAACGAGCGCGCCGGGCCCGCCGATTGCGGGTGCGTATCGGGCAGCAGGCCCTTGGCCATGCTCATGGGCAGGTAGGGAACGCCGCTCTTTTCGACGAGCGCGCGGATGGCGTCATCGGCCTGCGCGTAGGCGGCGCCCTTGCCGAGGATGATGAGGGGACGCTCGGCCGCTTTCAGGACCTCGAGGGCGCGGGCGACCGCTTCCGGCGCGGGCAGCTGGCGCGGCGCCGCATCGATGACCTTGACCAGCGACTTGGCGCCGGCTTCGGCATCCAGGGTCTGGCCCAGAAGCATCCCCGGCAAATCGAGATAGACGCCACCGGGCCGGCCGGAAACGGCGGAACGGATGGCGCGCGCGATGCCGATGCCGATGTCTTCCGCGTGCAGCACGCGGTAGGCCGCCTTGCAGAGCGGCTTGGCGATGGCAAGCTGGTCCATCTCTTCGTAATCGCCTTGCATGAGGTCGATGATCTCGCGCTCGGACGAGCCGCTCATCAGGATCATGGGATAGCAATTGGTGGTGGCGTGGGCCAGCGCCGTCAGACCGTTGAGGAACCCGGGAGCCGACACCGTCATGCAGATGCCGGGTTTCTTCGTCAGGTATCCGGCGATCGCCGCCGCGTAGCCCGCGTGCTGCTCGTGCCGGAACGAGAGGACGCGCATGCCCGCGGCCTGCATGTAACGGCCCAGATCCGTGATCGGAATTCCGGGGACGTTGTAGACCGTGTTGATGTCGTTGAGCTTGAGTGCGTCGATGACGAGATGAAAACCATCCGTCAGTGCCCCGGCCTCGGGGCCATCACCGGATTGATCTTCTCCTGCCACTGCAACGGTCGCCGCATCAGCCATTTTTTAGGTCTCCTCCTGGGATAGCGGGAACGGGGCCTTTGGGCCCTCAATCCAGAGAATTGACGTTTTTTTCGACATGCGCGGCAAGGTTCAGGGTGTGGTCCCGGACCAGGCGCTCGGCCAGTTCGGTATCGCGGCGTTCCAGGGCTTCGATGATGTGCATGTGGTCGATGATGGACCGGTTGACGCGGTTGTCCTGACCAATGGTGCTGGCGCGGATGGAGTTGATGTGGATGAACAGGTTCTCGGTCATTTCATTGATCAGTTTGTTATTGCTCAAGCTCAACAGTTTTTGGTGAAACCGAACGTTGGAGTCCGAGTACTCGTCGATATTCGCATCGATCTCCTTGCCTTCATAGGTGGTGAACATGGCGCGGAGCGTGCCGATTTCCTCGTCGCTGGCGTTCACCGTGATCAGGCGCGCCGCCATGCTCTCCAGCGCCGCCCATACGGTGATCATTTCGATGATCTCGGCCTTGGTCTTGCGAACCACGAAGGCCCCCTTGCGGGCGACGATGCGGAGGAACCCCTCCTGCTCGAGGCGGGCCATGGCCTCGCGTATGGGGGTCCGGCTGACACCGAGGTCCTGGGAAAGCTGGCGTTCGTCGAGGCGGATTTCCTCGTCGCTGGCATAGATGTTCATCGACGTGATCGCCACCTTCAACGCCCTGTAGGTTTGCGACGTCAGACGGAAATCAACTTGGATCGGGCGGACATTCAGCTTGGTCGCGGGCACCTGTTTTCCCCAAAATCAGCCTGTTCAAATGCGCAAAAAAAGGCCCGTTCGGCCCATAACCAATTCGGTTACATGGTATATAATATACTTCATACAATAACCCAAAACAACGGCGAGATGCCGGGGCCGGGCAGGACCGTTCTCCGTGGCCACCGCAGGCAATCCGTTCATGCCAAATCTTGGTCTCTGGCCGCGAGAAGGACTTTTCCCGGCCCGGTGTGCGACCGCCTCTCACGCGCATTCCGCAACCATTGGATGACCGGAGATTGCGGGAATCGGCTGGTATAATGTCGACCAACCGGCTATAATCGGGGCTTCTTTAAACTAGGGGCACGATAAGAGCAATAATCATAATTCCCCCAACAGGGAGGAATGTGAATGAGCACCGGTTCCGTAGAAGTCGTCTACCGCGGCATCTTCCAGAAGACGCTGGCCAAGAACATCTGCCGCGGGATCGTATTTGCAGCCATAAAAGAGGGAAAGATCGGTATCGCCTTCGGGCGCTACAGTGACTCGCCCGAACGTAACGGCATCCCGGCGAAACAATTCGCCGTCGTTTCCGATACCGAAGAGGAGCTGCAGGAGTACCTTTCAAGGTACGAACCCGACAACAACGACGTCACCATGGTCGCCGACGATACCCTGTGCAAGGGCGTCGAGTCGTGGGCCTGGTACGGCCTGCAGCCGATCAACAAGCTGCTGGCCAAGGACGGCACGCTTCTGGTCACGTCGACCCAGTCGGCCAACAAGCTGATCAAGACCATCCACCGCAAAGGCAGTCCCTACGACCTTGCCACGATCAAGGCCCAGGCCAGTTTCTCGGGCCTGTGGGTGTACAAGGACGACCACACGGACGTGCGCCTCCTCGGCGCCCTGGCCAAGGTCGCGCCCCACATCGTCAGCCTCGACTCCGTCCTCGAGGCGATCAAGGACCAGTGGAAGGACGACAAGAAGGTCGCCTCGGCAAAGAAGGCCCACGACGAAACCGAATCGACCTCGGTGGGGGCCGAACAGGGGAGCGACGCGGAGCCCTTCTCGTTCGACATGCCGGGCTATACCAAGATGGAAGAGGGCCTGGTGATCCGCGGCATTGCCGCGAAAGGGGACATTCCCGGACGGGACGGCGGTTTCGTCCCGGGACGAAACCCGACCTTCAAGAAGTACTCGACGCGCACCATGCGCCCGGTGATCAACTTCAGCACCTGCACCAAGTGCACGCTTTGCTGGCTCAATTGCCCGGACACCTGTTTCGACATCACGCCCGACGGCTTCTACGAGGCCAACATGGAAGCGTGCTGCGGCTGCGGCGTGTGCGAGGCCGTTTGCCCGGTGAAGGAATGCGTCACCATGGTCAACGAGGAAGCGTTCGAGGACAACGACAGTCAATGGGAATTGTGGACCAAGGACAAGGACGGCTATTCGGCATGGCTCGCCGAGAAAATCGCCAACCCACCCGCCCGTTCGCACGGGTTCCACCACATTGGCCAGTATGCCGAGGAGATAGCCAATGAATCCTCCTAGTACAGCACTTGCCGAGAAGATCGGTGGCCCCGGCAGCGGCGAGACCGAGGAACTGATCAGCGGCAGCGAGGCGATTTCACACGTCTGCCGGCTTGCCGACGTCGACGTCATCACGGCCTATCCGATCCGGCCCTACGACACCGTCATGCAGTACGTATCGCAGATGATCGCCAACGGAGATTTCGACTGCGAATACATCGTTGCCGAAAGCGAGCATTCCCAGTTCGAGATCGTCAAACATGCCTCGGCGGTCGGGGCCCGCGTGTTCTGCGGCTCCAGCGGTGTCGGCTGGTTCTACGCCTTCGAGGCACTGGCGGTGACCGCCGGCCTGCGTCTGCCGATGGTGGCCATGGTCGGCAACCGGGCGCTCGACGATCCCGGCGCCTTCGGGGTCGAACACAACGACGCCCTTGCGGTCAGGGACCTGGGCTGGATGCTCAACTGGGTGGAAACGGCCCAGGAGGCACTGGACACGGCGCTGATCGCCTATCGCGTCGCCGAGGATCCGCGCGTCTTCCTGCCGTGCGCGATCAGTTGCGACGGCGCGTTCCTTACCCACAGCCAGGCGATCGTCAAGGTTCCGAGCCAGGAAATGGTCGACAGTTTCCTGCCGCCCTACGACCGGGGCGACAAGCAGCTCCATCCCGACAATCCGATCACCATCGCCCCGCAGGCGAACGAGGACTGGCTGATGGAGATGCGGCGGCAGAACGACCAGGCGGCGCGGCGTGCCCGCGGCGTTATTATCGAGGCCTACGAGGACTTCAACGCCAAGTTCGGGCGCGACTACGAACCGTTTCTGGAGCGCTACATGATGGACGACGCGGAGGTTGCCCTCGTCGGCATGGGAACCATGGGAATGCCGGTCAAGGTCGCGGTGCGCAAGATGCGCGAGCAGGGCAAGAAGGTCGGCTTCGTTCGCGTCAGATGGTTCCGGCCGTTCCCGGCGGTGGAGCTGCAGGAGGCCCTCGGCGGGATGCAGGCCGTGGGCGTGATCGACCGCGACTACAGTTTCGGGTCGTCGCACCACAGCGGCACCCTCGGTACCGAGGTTCGCTCGGCCCTCTACCCGCTGGAGAAATCACCCAAGGTCGTCACCTTCATCGCCGGCCTGGGCGGGCGCGAGGTCACCGCCGACAACGTCGTCGAAACCACGGACATGGTCTTCGATGCCGCCGAGGGCAAGCTTAACGACCAGGACACCTATTGGATCGGTGTGAGGGAGTAGCAGTCATGCCAGAAACCACCGTAGAATCATTGGGATCCTTCCTCGAAACCCAGGTCCTGGACCCTTGGAAGGGCCCGAAGAAAGTCATCCCGGAGGAGTACTACACCTCCGGGCACCGTACCTGTCAGGGATGCGAATCGGCGCAGCTCATGCGGCTGATGGCAAAAGCCGGCGGCCCGCGTTCGATCATCCTCGGCGCCACCGGCTGCATGTACGTCGCCAACACCACCTACTATTCGACGCCATGGGTGGTGCCGTGGATGCACACGCAGCTGGGGTCCACCGGTTCCGCCGCCACCGGCACGGCGGCCGCACTGACGGCGATGATGCGCAAGGGCAAAATGACCAAGGAGCCGATCAACGTCATCGCCGTCTGCGGCGATGGCGGCGGCGTCGACATGGGGCTTTCGGCGATCTCGGCGGCGCTTCAGCACCTGCACTACAACCTGCTGATTCTGTGTTACGACAACGAGTCCTACGCCAACACCGACATCCAGGTCTCGGGGTCGTCGCCCTACGGCGCCAACACCACTTTCACGCCGCCGGGCAAGGTCCATCGCATCATGCACAAGCGCTGGAAGAAGAACACGGCGGCGATGCTGGCGGCGGGCCACCCGGACGTGAAGTACGTGGGGACCGTGTGCACGTCGTATCCGGTCGACGCCATGAACATGGTGCGCAAGGCGCTGAGCATCGGCGGCCCGACCTTCATCCACTCGCTCGATCCCTGCCCCAAGGGCTGGGATTACGACCCCAAATACTCCCACGAGCTGGGCGAGTTGGCGGTGGAGACCGGGATGTGGCCCCTCTACGAAATCGAACGGGGCAAGCTCAAGATGCTCGGCCGGTCGCAGCGGATCGTCAACGGCCAGTTCAAGCGCAAGCCGGTTCGCGAATACCTGATGCGCCAGGGCCGTTTCGCTCACTTCATCGACGAGGACTACGACTACGTCCAGAAGAAGACCGACGAGATGTGGGAGAAGTGGCTCATCCCCGGAGTGATCCCGTTCTTCGAGTAATCGCCTTCCCGATCGTCGGGGAACGGACTGGAAAGCCGGGCGCGATCACCGCGTCCGGCTTTTTTTGTGCCCACGCCGAAAAGGTCCGGTTTGGCCCCCTCTGTCTAGCCCGGCTTTTTCGACACGTTGTTGTCGATGAGGCGGGTCTTCAGCATTTTCAGCACCGGCAGGACGAGAAGGATGATGGCGATGACGGCGATGGTTCCAGAGGCCCAACGGGTGAAGAAGATATCGAAGGAGCCATGGGAAATGATCAGGGACTGGCGCAGGGACGCCTCGGCCAGGGGTCCGAGGACGATGGCGAGGACCGCCGGCGCCATGGGATAATCGAGCTTGCGCATGAGATAGGCCATGACCCCGAAGATCAGCATCAGCCAGACGTCGTGCATGTCCTGGGTGGGGGCGTAGCCGCCGATCATGCAGAGGATGAAGATGATCGGCGCGAGGATGGTGAACGGCAGCTTCAGAACCCAGATGAAGGCGGGAATGAAGGCGATGTTCAGGATCAGGGCGAACAGGTTGGCGGCATAGAGGCTGGCGATCAGGCCCCAGACGAATTCCTTGTGATTGACGAACAGCATGGGGCCGGGTTCCAGGCCCCAGATCACCATGCCGCCGAGGAGGATGGCGGTGGTCGGCGATCCCGGAATTCCCAGGGTCAGCATGGGCAGCATGGAGCCGGTGCTGGCGGCGTTGTTGGCCGATTCGGGAGCGACGACGCCCTCGAGATTGCCGGTGCCGAAGGAGTCCGGGTCCTTGGCGATGCTCTTGGCGACGCCGTAGGCCATCAGCGATCCCGGGGTCGCCCCGGCGGCGGGCAGGATGCCGACGAAATAGCCCAGGAACGAGCCCATGACCATGGGCTTGTAGGCGTGCACGACCTCGCGCAGGGAATTCATCACCCGCTTCACCGTGACCGTGGCCTGGGAAACCATGACCTTGCCCTGGCTGGTCTCCATCACCCACAGCATCTCGCCGATGCCATAGATTCCGATGGCGAGGACGAGGAAATTGATGCCGTGGAAGAAGCCGGGGATGTCCATGAAGATCAGACGCGGCTGGCCGCTGACGATGTCGAGGCCGACGGCGCTGAACACAAGGCCGATGAAGATGGAGAAAAAGGTCTTGGAAATATCGTCGCCGCCGAGGCCGATGAAGGTGGCGAAGGCCAGCAGCATCAGCGCGAACTCCTCGGGGGCGCCGAAGGTCAGCGCCACCTCCGCCAGGGGCGGGGCGAACAGGGTGAACAGGACGACCGAGATGGTGCCGCCGACGAAGGACGCGGTGGCGGCGCCGACCAGGGCCTTGTCGGCCAATCCCTTCATGGCCATGGGGCGGCCGTCGAAGACGGTGGCCACCGCCGTCGAGGCGCCCGGAATGCCGAGCATGATCGAGCTGATGGCGCCACCGTACATGGCCCCGTAGTAAAGGGCGGCGAGGAAAATGATCGCCGAAGCCGGGGGGACCAGGAAGGTCATGGGCAGGACGATGGCGACGCCATTGACCGAACCCAGCCCCGGCATGGCACCGATGAACAGGCCGACGGTGCACCCGAGGACGATGAGCATCAAATTCAGGGGAAGGAAGGCGACGGCGAAGCCGTCCATCAAGAGATTAAAAATGTCCATTTTTGTCCAAACGTCCGACCGTCGATCTCAGATCAAATGCAACCGTGTAAACCTTTATCCGGCAATACTCAGGCGGCGGTGTGACACACGGAACCGGGCGCCGCGCCGGCGGAAATCTCAATAAAAGAAATCGTATAAAGGATAAAACAGGGGTTCCGAATAGCCCTTGGGCAGGGTGATGTTCAGGGTGATCTCGAAAAAAAGGAAGGTGACCACCGGCGTGATCGCGGCGAAGGCGCCGGTCAGGGTCCACGAGTGTCCCCCGAGGACACGCATGTAGAAAATCAGGAACAGGGGCAGCGTCGCGTAGACGCCGATGATGTGGAACAATCCGACCATGGCCGTCAGCGAGCCGGCACCGATCAGGAACAGCTTGAGCGTCGCCTTGTCCATATAGGGCTCGTCGGAGCGGCTGAACGGATTGGTCTTTCGAAACCAGGAAACGATGGTCCAGATACAGCACGCCAACATGCCCGCCGCGAGCCAGAACGGGAACGCCCCGCCCCCGGGTCCCTCGCCCGTGATCCAGCCAATGGGGAGTTCGGCGCTCTTCACCATGAGGTAAAGGGAGAAGATCGCCATCACGATGGCCATAACGAGTTCCGCCCACCGCATAACCGCGATCTCCTCCCCTAATTTACCTCAGGCGCCTTGTTCTTGGGGTCAGACTATTTGATCTCACCCATCTTCTTGAGCATGGCCCGGTGGATCGTCTTTTCGTTCTTCCAATATGCCTTGAGGGCATCACCGGTCAGGAAATCACCCTGAAGGCTCTTCTTCTTCATGTACTTCTGCCATTCGGCGGAGTCGTAGACCTTCTTGAAGACGCCCTGGTAGTAGGCGGCGGCTTCCCCACTCATGCCCGGAGCGCCGACGACGCTGCGCTGCATGAAGTAGACGAAGTCCTTGCCGAGCTCCTTGAACGTCGGTGCGTCCTTGAACAGCGGCAGGCGGGTCGGCGTGAACGCGGCCAGGGGCCGGGTCTTGCCGGCCTCGTAGAAGCCGAGCTGCTCGGAGGGGTTGTTGACCGTCGAATCGGCGTTCTTGCCGGCCAGTTCCTTGGCCACCTTTCCGCCGCCCTTGTAGGGCACGTAGGTCATCTTGAGACCATAGGCCTTGTTGAGGAAGTCGGTCAGCAGGTTGTCCTCGGACGCCTTGCCGGTGCCGGCCATGATCCACTTATTGCCCTTGGCCTTCGCCGCCTTGACGAAATCGCCGACGTTCATGATCGAGGTATCCGAATGCACCCACAGAAGGAAGGTGTCCTCGGCCATGCGTCCGATCGGCGTGAAGGTGGAAATGTCGATGCCGAGGCCGGGCTGGCGCAACGGCGTGGTGTAGAAGCTGTTCAGGGTCACCATGATGACATGGTTGTCACCGGTCTTCTGCTTCAGATAAACCAGCGCCTCGGCACCCGAGCCACCCGGCTTGTTGATCGGTGTGAACGGCTTTGAAGCGAATTTCTTCTTGGCAATGACGGTCTGCATGAGGCGCGCCATCTTGTCGGCTCCGCCACCCTTGCCCGCCATAATAACGAATTCAACCGGCTTTCTGGGCTCCCAGCCCGCGGCCGCGTCCTTGGGTACCGATGTCACGGCCAGGCCCAGCACCAACGCTGTTCCCAGACCGATCATCCCTGTTTTTTGAAGGATATTCATCCTTTCCTCCCTTTCCTTTTGTTGGATTGTTGCAAAGTTATAAGCCTTCAAGCTTAAGGCCCATGGGACTGACGAAATAGCCAAAATTGGTTTTTCAGCCCCGTGTTTTCTCTCCAGCCTCCCCTATATCCTATTTGGTATGTTGTATACCATAGAAGATTGCCGACGAAAAATAAGAATGTCGAGGGGGAATGTACAGTCACATTCTCTTGTGTTCGCCGGCCGGACCGGCAACCAATTCCCCAAACTCAATGATCATGACAATCCACCCCCTGCCCGGCCAGGCCGAGCCCGCGGCCTGCACACGGCAGTACGCGAACCACTAGTATAACGTCTCGATGGGGAACAGGCCATGGTTGACTTTTCCGTGCACCGGGGGCCAACGCCGACGTGCATCCGATTGCGCGGACGAAGATCGTTGGCTGGAAGACGCACTCTCGACACCTTTTCATCGGCGGCGGGCGCTGGTGGCAGCGATGGCGGCGGCCGCCGTCCGGAGTCGTGGCGGCGTCGGTGCCGAGCAGGCGCGAATCCGTCGGATGTTGTTGCCGGTGCCGGAACAAGCGCCGGCGGAAAAGGCCGATCTTGAAACCGGCGTTGGTGTGGTATATTGCATGCCAATACAGGAGCGGCGGCCGTGTGCTAAAAGTTTCCGGTTCATGGGTCGGATTCACCCGTCGCGACACCATATATTCCAGCAGATGCTCCGCTCGGCCGGGATAGGAGAGACGTTCGACGTCACCGCGACAGCAGCAGGAATAGGAGACCCCACCCCGGTCTCGTCGCTCGAAAGCGGAGCCATTACATATACCCTTAATTTATTTGTGTCTTTATTGGTTTCCTCGTGGCTTCCGGGTCGTATCCGTCCCGGACAACGTCTTGATCGGCAGCAAAACCGAGGCTATGAAAACAGATGGCAAATCAGGCAGCAAGCGGGTCTCAAGACATGTCGGGAAGTAACACGCAACCCAGAAAACAACGCCATCCGGGGTCCGGACTCGGCCGTGCCAGGAGCCGGCCCAAGGGCCGGCACGTGGAGACCGGGGCGCGGAAGGAAATCCGGGCGCTGCTGGGTTCGGCGCCGAGGCGCCGGGACCTTCTGATCGAGCACCTGCACCTGATCCAGGACCGGTATGGCTGCCTGTCGGCCCGCCACCTGGCGGCGCTGGCCGAGGAAATGCGACTGGCCATGACCGAGGTCTACGAGGTCGCCACCTTCTACGCCCACTTCGACGTGGTTGCCGAGGATGAGACCCCGCCCCCCGCGGTCACGGTCAGGGTCTGCGACAGCCTTGCCTGCCAGATGGCCGGCGCCGACGGTCTGCTCAAGGGCCTGGCCGCGACCCTCGACGGCGACGTGCGGGTTGCGCGGGCGCCGTGCATGGGCGGTTGCGACAAGGCGCCCGTGGCCGCCGTGGGCCATTCCCAGGTCTACCACGCCAGCCCCAATTCGGTGGCCGCCACGGTGGCCGACCCCGGAGCCGGTCACGGGCTGCCCGATTACCGGGACATGGATGCCTATGTGGCGGACGGCGGTTACGCCCTGTTGCGCCAGTGCCTGGACGGTGGCCGGACCGCCGACGACCTGATCGAGACCCTCGGAGATTCGGGCCTCAAGGGGCTTGGCGGCGCCGGTTTCCCGACGGGGCGCAAATGGTCGATCGTGCGCAGCTATCCGGGCCCGCGGCTGATGGCGCTGAACGCCGACGAAGGCGAGCCCGGCACTTTCAAGGACCGCTATTTTCTGGAACGAGACCCGCACCGGGTGATCGAGGGCATGCTGATCGCGTCCTGGGCGGTTGAGGCGGAGGCGGTCTACATCTATCTGCGCGACGAATACCCGGCGATCCGCGAACTGTTGCTGGCGGAACTGGCGAAGGTCGAGGCAGCGGGCCTGACCCAGCGGACGCAGGTTCACCTGCGCCGTGGCGCCGGCGCCTACATCTGCGGCGAGGAATCGGCGATGATCGAGAGCATCGAGGGCAAGCGCGGCCTGCCCCGCCACCGCCCGCCCTATGTCGCCGAGGAAGGGCTGTTCGGGCGCCCGACCCTGGTCCAGAACGTCGAGACCATGTACTGGGTCCGCGACATCGTCGAGAAGGGGCCGAAGTGGTTCGCCGACCAGGGACGGGTCGGGCACCCGGGCCTGCGGACGTTTTCGGTCTCGGGACGGGTCCGGGCACCGGGGGTCAAGATGGTCCCGGCGGGTATCACCGCCCGGGAATTGATCGACGACCACTGCGGCGGCATGGCCGACGGCCACGCCTTCAAGGGCTATTTGCCGGGCGGCGCCTCGGGCGGCATCCTGCCGGCGTCCATGGCCGACATCCCGCTGGATTTCGGCACCCTCGATGAATACGGGTGCTTCGTCGGTTCCCACGCGGTGATGGTGTTCTCGGACAAGGACGACATCCGCGACGTGGCGGTGAACGTGATGCGCTTCTTCGAGGACGAAAGCTGCGGCCAGTGCACACCGTGCCGGGTCGGATGCGAGAAGGCCGTCAAGCTGATGGAAAACGGCCAATGGGACCAGTCCCTGCTCAGGGAACTGGGCGAGGCCATGCGGGACGCATCGATCTGCGGCCTCGGCCAGGCGGCACCCAACCCCCTGTTTTCGGTACTTGATCGTTTTGCGGAGGACCTGCGATGAGCGAGACCATCACTTTCACCCTGGATGGACGCGAGGTCACGGCGGACGCGGGCGAAACCATCTGGCAGGTGGCGAAACGCCAGGGGACCGAGATTCCGCATCTGTGCTACGCCCCGGAACCGGGGTACCGGGCCGACGGCAACTGCCGCGCCTGCATGGTCGAGATCGAGGGCGAACGGGTGCTGGCGGCGTCCTGCATCCGCACGCCGGCGCCGGGCATGACCGTGACCAGCCAATCGACGCGGGCGAAGACGGCGCGGCGGATGGTGATCGAGCTGTTGATGTCGGATCAGCCGGGGCGCGACGTTGCCCACGACCCGCGGTCCCGGTTCTGGCGCTGGGCCGACGACGTCGAGGTGACGGACAGCCGCTTCCCGGCCTCTGCCGCCCTGGCCCCCGATACCAGCCATCCGGCCATGGCGGTACAACTGGACGCCTGCATCCATTGCGGCCTGTGCATGCGCGCCTGCCGCGAGGTCCAGGTCAACGACGTCATCGGCATGGCCGGGCGCGGCGCGGGTTCCAAGATCGTCTTCGATTTCGACGACCCCATGGGCAAGAGCACCTGCGTCGCCTGCGGCGAATGCGTCCAGGCCTGTCCGACCGGCGCCCTGATGGAAGCCGCCCTGGTCGACGACCAGGGGGTCGGCATCGTCGAGACCTTCGAGGAAACCAACAGCGTCTGCCCCTATTGCGGCGTCGGCTGCCAGATGACCTATCAGGTCAAGGACAACCGGATCGTCTCCGTCCAGGGGCGGGACGGGCCGGGCAACGCCCAGCGGCTGTGCGTCAAGGGCCGCTTCGGGTTCGATTACGTCAGCCATCCCCACAGGCTGACGGTGCCACTGATCCGGCGCGAGGACGCGCCCAAGAGCACCCAGCCGGACGTCGATCCCGGCAATCCGCTCACCCACTTCCGCGAGGCGACCTGGGAGGAGGCCCTGGACGCCGCGGCCGGCGGGTTGAAACGGATCCTCGACCGCGACGGCAGCAAGGCGCTGTCGGGGTTCGGGTCGGCGAAGGGATCCAATGAAGAGGCCTACCTGGTCCAGAAGCTAGTTCGTGCCGGCTTCGGGACCAACAACGTCGACCACTGCACGCGGCTGTGCCATGCCTCGTCGGTAGCGGCACTGATGGAAACCATCGGCTCGGGGGCGGTGACCGCCCCCTTCACGGCGGTCGAGGACTCGGAAGTCATCATCGTCATCGGCGCCAACCCGACGGAGAACCATCCCGTCGCCGCGACTTTCTTCAAGAACGCGGTCAAGCGGGGCAAGACCCTGATCGTCATGGACCCCAGGGGACAGGCCTTGAAGCGTCACGCCGCCCATATGCTGCAGTTCAAGCCCGGCACCGACGTGGCGATGCTGAATGCCATCCTCAACGTCATCGTCGAGGAGAACCTCTACGACAAGCAGTACGTGGAGGCTCACACCGAAGGTTTCGAGGCGCTGAAAACCCACGTCAAGGCGTTCACTCCCGAGGCCATGGCGCCGGTATGCGGCATCGAGGCCGAGACCCTGCGCACCGTGGCGAGGACTTACGCCACGGCGAGGGCCGGACTCATTTTCTGGGGCATGGGGATTTCCCAGCACACCCACGGAACCGACAACGCCCGCTGCCTGATCAGCCTGGCTCTGATCACCGGGCAGGTGGGCCGGCCGGGCGCCGGACTGCACCCGCTGAGGGGCCAGAACAACGTCCAGGGGGCCTCGGACGCCGGACTGATCCCCATGTTCTTCCCCGACTACCAGTCGGTGGAGAACACCGACATCCGCGCCAAGTTCGAGGACTTCTGGGGCACCAAGCTGGATCCGGCGAGGGGGCTGACGGTGGTCGAGATCAT
>JAJFIG010000096.1 GCA_021775195.1 Rhodospirillales bacterium
CCGTCGACCATGACGGCGACGGGCGCAAGGATATCTGGAACACACGCGCCGATGTCTTCGCTTCGGCCGCCAACTATCTGTCGCGCTCGGGCTGGAAGGGAGATCAGACCTGGGGACGGCCGGTCAAATTGCCGGATGGGTTCGATCCGGGGCTTGCCGACCTGAAAATCCGCAAGCCGCTCAGCGAATGGCAGCGCCTCGGCGTGCGCCGCGCCGACGGCGGCGACCTGCCGGCACGGGACCTTAAGGCATCCGTGGTATTCGCGGAAGGTGCCGACGGTCCGGCGTTTGTTGTCTATGACAATTACCGCACCATATTGAAATGGAACCGGTCGACGTATTTCGCGGTTGCTGTCGGGTCTCTTGCTGAGCGTATCGGAGGCGGATAAACTACCAAATATATGATCGGTTTTGGTAAGGCATACCAGATTTTGGCGGTTAAGCGGATGAAGAGGTTTTCACCCCCGGTGCGTTGGATTGCCATGGCGGTTATCGTGGCGCTGCTTCCGGCCTGCGCCGAAACCCAGCTCATCGCCCACACCGCCAAACGGGTGGTGAAAATTCAAAAAAAGCCGCCGCCCCCGAGCGTCTACAAGATCGGCTCCCCCTACCAGATCAGGGGCACCTGGTACTACCCGGCGGAAAATTTCAAATACGAGGAAACGGGAGTCGCGTCCTGGTACGGGCCGGGTTTTCACGGCCGGTCGACGGCGAACGGCGAGGTTTTCGACATGAACGCTTTGACGGCCGCGCACCGGACGCTGCCCATGCCGTCCATCGTGCGGGTGACCAACCTCCAGAACGGCCGCAGCATCGTTCTCAAGGTCAATGACCGGGGACCGTTTGCCCGGGGACGCATCATCGATGTATCCCGCCGGGCGGCGCAGCTTCTCGGGTTCATACGGAACGGTACCGCGCCGGTGCGGGTCCGCATCCTGGAGAACGAAAGCCGCCGCATGGCGACCCGGACGAAGGGCCGTACGGAGCTGGCGGCGACAGGGACCCCGATCATTGTTGATCGCCTGCCGAAGCCGATGGTGAAAACCGAATCCCTGGCGCCACCGCCGGGGGCGGCCGTGTCGTCGGTGTCCGTCAGTAGCGGGGAAGCGGGGGCCGCGAGCGGCCAGGCAGGCGAGGTGAACAATTCCCATGTCGTCAACTCGGCACCAGCGGTATTGCCCGACGGCGATAGAGCGAAATTGACGGAAGCGGTATCGGTTGAACCGGTCGAGGATACCCGGCTTTTCGTCCAGGCCGGTGCCTTTACTCAGTTCAACAACGCCAACCGGGTGCGGGCCCGCCTGTCGGGGTTGGGCGAGGTCAAGGTGTCACAGATCCTGGTCGACGGCCGTGATCTGTTCCGGGTGCGGGTCGGCCCCTTGGCGGGCATCGATGCCGCCGACACAGCACTGGAGGCCGTGTTCCAAGTGGGTTATACCGACGCTCGGATCATTATCGATTGAGCACTCTTCTCTATTTGAGTACACGACCTAACGGATGAACCATGGTTGCTGAGGCAATGACAAGACCCGTTCGCCGGGGAGTATTCTTCGCCGTTCTATTGCTGATAGGCGGATTGGGCTTTGTTGCCCGGCCGGCCCAGGCCATCGAAACCATCGCCCGCGAGGCGGTTCTCGTGGAAGTGACGACGGGCGCGGTTTTGTTCGAGAAAAACGCCGACAAGATGATGCCGCCGGCGTCCATGAGCAAACTGATGACCGTGCACATGGTCTTCGACCGTTTGCGTGACGGCAGGTTGTCACTGGACGATACCTTCCTGGTCAGCGAGAACGCGTGGCGCAAAGGAGGAGCCAAGAGCGGCGGCTCGACCATGTTCCTGAAGCCCGGCTCCAGGGTGCGGCTCGAGGACCTGTTGCGGGGCATCATAATCCAATCGGGTAACGACGCCTGTATCGTGGTCGCCGAGGGGCTGGAGCATAGCGAGGCGGCGTTTGCCGAAGCCATGACCATCCGCGCCCGGGAACTCGGCCTTGAACAAAGCACCTTCAAGAATGCCACCGGCTGGCCCGATCCGGGGCACATGATGACGGCCCGGGAATTGTCGATGCTGGCCCAGCGAACCATCGAGGAGTTCCCCGAGTACTATCATTACTATTCGGAAAAAAGCTTTACCTACAACGGCATCAAGCAGGGCAACCGCAATCCGCTTTTGTACAAGAACTTCGGTGTCGATGGCCTGAAGACCGGCCATACGAAGGCGTCGGGTTACGGGTTGACGGCGTCGGCGGAACGCAAGGGGCGGCGGCTGATCCTGGTGGTCAACGGCCTGCCGAGCAAGAAGGCCAGGGCCCGCGAGCCTCTTCGCCTTCTCGAATGGGCGTTCCGGGAATTCAACAACTACGCCCTGTTCAAGGCCGGCGATACGGTCGCCGATGCCGATGTCTGGCTTGGAAAAAGTCCCACGGTGCCGCTGGTCCTGGCAAAGGACCTGGTGGTCACCTTGCCACGCAAGGCGCGCAAGGGCATGAAGGTCTCCGTCGTCTATCAGCCCATACCGGCCCCGGTTACGAAAGGGACACCGGTGGCGACGCTCAAGATCACGGCACCGGATGCGGAGACCATGGAAATCCCGCTCCTGGCCAGCGAGGATGTCGAGCGCCTGGGCCTCATCGGCCGCCTGGGGGCCGCCCTCAAGCACATTCTCTGGGGGAATTCCGGTTGATCGGCGAAATCCTGGTTGACTCCGGTCGGGGCTGATCCCGTGGCGCGGGGCCGTTTCATCACGTTCGAAGGCGGGGAGGGGACCGGCAAGTCGACGCAGGTCGGGTTGCTTGCGACGGCGCTCCGCGACGCGGGTATCGATGTCCTCGAAACCCGCGAGCCCGGCGGCGCACAGGGGGCCGAGGAAATTCGCCGCCTGCTAGTCGAGGGTGACGTGGGGCGCTGGGAAGCGATGAGCGAGGCGCTGCTCCATTACGCGGCCAGGCGCGAACACATGGCCAAAACCGTTTTGCCGGCCCTGGACGCGGGTCGCTGGGTGCTCTGTGACCGGTTCGCCGACTCGACAACCGCTTACCAGGGGTTCGGTCACGGTTTGGACAGGGCCGCCCTCGACCAGTTGCACCGGCTGGTGGTTGGGGAATTCGTCCCTGACCTGACGCTGATCCTCGATCTGCCAGTGGAATTGGGGCTCGAGCGGGCCACCGCCCGCCCTGGCTCCGAGACCCGGTACGAGCGCATGGACGTGGACTTTCACCGCCGCCTGCGCGATGGCTTCCTCGATATCGCCGGGCGCGAGCCCGGGCGCTGCGCCGTGATCGATGCCAGCGGGACCGTGGACGCGGTTCATGCCTCGGTTCGCGCGCTGGTTGGCGAGCGGTTGGGGGTGCCACTGGGATGAGCGCCGCCGCTGCCGAGGAAACCTGGCCGGCACCGCGGGAAAATCCCGATCTCGTTGGCCATACCGCGGCGGAAACGGTTCTTCTCGACGCCTTTTTATCGAACCGGTTGCCCCATGCCTGGCTGATCTGCGGCCCGCGGGGGATTGGCAAGGCGACGCTGGCCTATCGTTTCGCCCGTTTCGTTCTCGCGCGGAAGCCCGATACGGCGGCGGACGCGGGCGGGCTTTTCGGCGAATCCCTGGCGCCGGGGAAACCGGAAACACTTGAACTCGGCGCCGACAATCCGGTGTTCCGCCGGGTCGTGGCGGGCGCTCACGCCGACCTTCGCACCGTTGAACGGAGCAACGACAGCAAGACCGGAAAATTGCGCTCGGTAATCGTCGTCGAGGATGTCCGCGGCATTGGTGAGTTTCTTAGCCTCACGCCCGCCGAAGGGGGCTGGCGGGTGGTGATCGTCGATGCCGCCGACGACATGAACAGGAACGCCGCCAACGCCGTGCTCAAGGTCCTGGAAGAACCGCCGCCGCGGGCCTTGCTGCTGCTGGTCAGCCACAACCCGGGGCGGCTGCTGCCGACCATCCGCTCGCGGTGCCGGCGCCTCGTTCTCAATGCCCTGGCCGAGGAGGCGGTGGGCGCGCTGCTGGCGCGTTACTGTCCGGGCCAGAGCGAGACCGACAGGGGCATTCTCGTGCGCCTGGCCGAGGGCAGCATCGGGCGCGGCCTGAGCATGGCCGAAATTGGCGGGGTCGAGCTTTACCAGGATCTGCTGGGTTTGCTGGAAACCCTGCCCCAGCTTGACGTGGCGGCCTTGCACCGGATGGGCGACCGGGTCGGCAAAGCGGGCGCGGAGGAGGCTTTTCGAACGGTTACCGACCTTCTGCGCCTGTGGCTGTCCCGCCTGATCCTGTTCGGCGCCCGGGGCGATGCCGGGAAGGACACGGGACTTGCGCCGGGAGAAAGGGCCCTGATGCAACGCCTTACCGGGGCGGGCGACCTTGATCGATGGCTGCAGGTGTGGGAAAAGATCAACGACCTGCTGGCCCGCGCCGACGGCGCCAACATGGATCGCAAACAGATGGCTCTCAACGTGTTTCTCGCCCTCGAGAACGCGGCCCGCGCCTGATTTTATTGCTTCCAGGAGAGAACACCGATGGACGGGCCGCAGCGCTACTACGTCACGACCCCCATCTACTACGTCAACGACGCGCCGCACATCGGGCACGCCTATACGACGCTGGCCTGTGATGTGCTGGCGCGGTTCAAGCGCCTGGACGGATACGATGTGAAGTTCCTGACCGGCACCGACGAGCACGGACAGAAGGTGGAGAAATCGGCCGCGGCGGCGGACATGGACCCGAAGGCGTTCACCGACAAGATATCGCGGAATTTCCGTGACCTCGCCGATTTCATGAACTTCAGCCACGACGATTTCATCCGTACGACGGAGAAGCGTCACCTCGCGGCCTGTCAGGACATCTGGCGGCGTTTGCAGGAACGGGGGCATATCTACCTCGGTTCCTATGCCGGCTGGTATGACGTGCGCGACGAGGCCTTCGTCCCCGAGAGCGAACTGACCGTCGGCCCCGACGGCAAGAAGCTGGCCCCGTCGGGCGCCGAGGTGGAATGGGTGGAGGAGCCCAGCTATTTCTTCCGCCTTTCCGCCTGGCAGGAGCCGTTGCTCGATTTCTACCAGAAAAACCCGGATTTCATCCTGCCCAGGACGCGCCGCAACGAGGTTCTCAGTTTCGTCAAGGGCGGACTGCAGGACCTGTCGGTGTCTCGGACCAGTTTCCGCTGGGGCATTCCCGTTCCCGGCGACGACGCCCACATCATGTACGTCTGGCTGGACGCGCTCACCAACTACATCACCGGCGTCGGCTATCCGGATACCGAATCCCCGGAATACGGCACCTACTGGCCGGCCGACCTGCACATGGTGGGCAAGGACATCCTGCGCTTTCATGCCGTCTATTGGCCGGCCTTTCTCATGGCGGCGGACCTGGAGCCGCCCAGGCGGGTGTTTGCCCATGGCTGGTGGACAAACGAGGGCGAGAAAATATCCAAGTCGGTGGGCAACATCATCGACCCCCGTGAACTGGTGGAGAAATACGGTCTCGATCAGGTCCGGTATTTCCTTCTGCGCGAGGTACCGTTCGGCAACGACGGTGATTTTTCCCACCGCGCCATGGTTCACCGGACCAACGGCGACCTCGCCAACGATTTCGGCAACCTCGCCCAGCGGGTGCTGTCCATGATCGCCAAGAATTGCGGCGGCGCGGTGCCCCGGGCCGGTTCGCCGACCGGGGACGACGATACCCTGCTGGCGGCCGCTCACGACATGCATGCGGGCGTCGCCAAGTGTCTGGATATCCAGGCCTTTCACGAAGCCCTCGACGTCCTTTGGGGTGTCGTTCGCGCCGCCAATGCCTACGTCGACCACCAGGCGCCGTGGGTGCTCAGGAAGTCCGACCCCGACCGCATGGAGACCGTGCTCTACACCCTGGCCGAGGTCATCCGCCACCTTGCCCTGCTGGCGCAGCCGTTCATGCCCGGGGCCTGCGAACGCATGCTCGATCAGCTGGCCGTTACCCGGGATCACCGCACCTTCGCCTGTCTGGGCTCCGGGAACGCCCTGGTTCCGGGCACCACCCTGCCCAAGCCGGTTGGGATATTCCCCCGTTTGGTCGATGAAACAGGGGAGGGGGCCTCCTGATGCTGGTGGACAGCCACTGTCATCTGGATTTTCCCGATTTCGACGAAGAACTGGATGCCGTCATCGCCCGGGCGGGCGACGCCGGGGTGGACTGGATGCTGACCATCTGCACCCATGTGACCCGTTTCGACCGGGTCCTGGCCCTGGCGGACCGCTATGACAACGTCTTCTGCACCGTCGGCATTCATCCCCACGAGGCAGCGGCGGAACCGGAGGTGACGGCCGAACACCTGATCCGGATGGCGGAGAGGCATCCGAAGGTGGTCGGTTTCGGCGAGACGGGCCTGGACTATTTCTATGAGCACAGTCCCCGGGAACGCCAGCAGGCGAGCTTCCGCGCCCATATCGGGGCGGCCCGCGAGAGCGGCCTGCCGGTGATCGTGCATACGCGGGATGCCGATGTCGACACGGTGCGGATTCTGCAGGACGAATACGCCAAGGGCGCCTTCAGCGGCCTGATCCATTGTTTCAGCTCCGGCCGGACGGTGGCCGAAGGTGCCTTGGACCTCGGTCTCTACATCTCGTTGTCGGGCATCGTCACCTTCAAACAGGCCGAGGATTTGCGCCACACGGTACGGGACCTGCCGTTGGACAGGATTCTGGTGGAAACCGATGCGCCTTACCTGGCGCCGGTCCCCAGACGGGGAAAACGCAACGAACCCGCCTATACGGCCCATACGGCGGCGTGCGTGGCCGGGATCATGGGCATGGACCAGACCGCCTTTGCCCGCGCGACCACGGACAATTTCTTTCGCCTGTTCGCCAAGGCCCGGGAGGCGCGGGGGCTGGTTACGGAAGAGACGCCCTGATGCGGATCACCATTCTTGGCTGCGGGCACTCCGGCGGGACGCCCCAGATCGCCCTTGGGTGGGGGGACTGCGACCCGGAAAACCCCAGAAACCGGCGCCTTCGGCCGTCAATCCTGGTGGAAAACGACGACACACGGATTCTCGTCGATACCTCGCCCGATATGCGCCAGCAATTATTAACGGCCGGCGTTAACCATTTGGACGCGGTCCTCTATACCCATGCCCACGCCGATCATCTGCATGGCATCGATGACCTCAGGGCCATCAACCGGTTCATGGAGCGGCCCATCGAGGTCTATGCGGACGCGGCGACCCTGGAGCACATCGGCAAACGCTTCCCCTATGCCGTGCAGCCGCTCCCCGAGGGGACGAATTTCTATTATAAACCAACCCTTAATCCCAACGTCATCACGGATGGCGAGGCTTTCAACGTTGGCAGCATCGAGGTGACGGCCTTCGAACAGGACCATGGATACGGCCAGACCCGCGGGTTCCGCTTCGGGCCGGTTGCCTATTCGACGGATGTGCTTGATTTGCCGGACTATGCCTTCGATATCCTGGCCGGAGTGGAGACTTGGATCGTCGGTACCCTGGTGGACAAGCCCCATCCGACCCATGCCCACGTCGACAAGGCCCTTGAATGGATCGAGCGGGTGGGGCCCAGGCGGGCGGTTCTCACCCATATGAGCAGCGACCTCGATTACGAGACACTGCGCAGGCGGCTCCCGAAGGGGGTCGAGCCGGCCTACGACGGAATGTTAATCGATGCGTAAGGATTGGATGGTACGAGTTCGCCACCGTAGCGGACAGGGGATGAGGGAAATATCGCCGCTGCGGCACCCAATGTTTCTCAATGCAAAACATAAGCGGTTATTCATAATAATTTGATTAGAAAAAGAGATATCTAATTTTCCATAATATACAGTGTTCGATACTTGCGAGTTACTTTGTGCCGGGTTCGTTCCGGTAAGAAATAAGGCCAGGATGGCGCCGGCGATCCTCATAGCCAATTCGGTGTAAAGAGCCTTTGCCGGACCTTCGGCGCGCCAGGCGTTGAGGTCGAGAAGGGCGCGCGCCGGGTCGCGTCCGGCGAGTTCCGCCAGCCGCACCATGGTATCGTCGGATGGCCACGCTTTCTTGGTCCGCCAGTTGGAGACGGCGGTACTGGAAAAGCCTAGCGCCTCGCAAAGCTCACGGTCGGATTTGAAGCCGCAACGAGACTTCGCCAGGTCGGTGTAGAAGTCGATTGTTGGCATGCCCGATCTCCCCTGATCCCACGGCCCGAATTATGGGTAGTGTCCTAATTTCAGTATCACTTCCTGTCGCCGATGTACCTCCAGCCAAACTCTTGGCATTCAGGGCACGGCTTGCCTCGCTTGTCACCGCTGCCGCCGCAATAGCGACATTCTTCCCATTGATTTTCTGCGGTGCTCGCGAACACACCATCGCATCTTTTGCCCCCGCGTCTTCCAGAGCATTGCGCGTTAGAGGGTGCTTCGTTGGTGACCTTCCCGCACATGGTGCAGACGAAGAGGGGCCGTAATTTCTGCGCCAACATTTGCCTCCTAAAACGGCCCAACGAATCAAATTAGGCACTGCCGAATTATGACGCTTTGCATGTTGCATTGACAAGACCAGGTGCAGTGTGCCAATTATGACTTTGCACTAGATGCGGTTGCAGCCACAGCATTTGGTGTTTGTCTTCGACGATCCCCTCTAGGGGTGGGGTAGTGTTCCTTCCCCACCCCGTCCGGGATCGAAGCGGAAAAAGGGGAAAGACATGGCGAAAAGCCTCAACGTTCTCACCAACAAATTTCCCAGTAAGTGAGTTTCGCCCGATGGGGGTTGGCAGCGCCTATCGGGACTTTGGGAGCGGGTGCCGGCGGCGATCCCGCCGGTTCCCCTTCTCCCGGCCTGGCTGTGTCTGGCCGAAAGAACCACCCGCTCATAAAGCTCAATGCTGCCCCGCGCGGCGCGTCAGCGCCGGGTGGAACCTTTGGGGTATCGGAGGGACATCATGAGTTCACTAAATCAGGTCCAGTTGATCGGCAACCTCGGGGCCGATCCGGATATTCGCTACAGCCAGGCCGGCAACAGGATCGCAACGTTTTCCATGGCGACCACCGAGAAGTGGACCGTCAAGGACACCGGCGAGATCAAGGAAAAGACCGAGTGGCATCGCGTGGTCGTGTTCTCGGAAGGGCTTGCCGGCGTCGTGGAAAAGTTTGCGGGCAAGGGCTCGCGGGTCTTTGTCCAGGGCCGGTTGCAAACCGAGAAATGGACCGATGATGCCGGCGTCGAACGCTGGTTTACCAAGGTCGTGTTGTCGGCCTTCGGCGGAAAGCTGGTCTTGCTTGGCGATGCCGGCGGTGGTGGTGGCCGCGAGCCGGAGCCATCGTCGGCGCGCGAGCCCGAGAACACCGACCTTGACGATGAAATTCCATTCTGAGGAAAAGGAAAACAGCTATGGCAAAGAAGGCAAAGAAGACAAAGAAGGCCCCGGCCAAGAAGGCCCGGGCCAGGAAGGCGCCGGCGAAAGAGACGGCCCGCGTCATGTCGGTGCAGGGTCGCCGGCGCGTGGTTCAATGAAGGCGCCCCGAAATCCGCACGCCTGCGAAATCGAGGCCGATTTTCTCGGCATCGGTCATGCTATTCCAGTGACCTTTCATTGCCGCGCCGAGGATAAAGACAATATTCGTGTCACCATTACTGCAAATATAATGACGCGATCTTTAGTATTCACTAAGGAAGAACTTGCCGAGTTCATGGGAATACTTCAACGCGGCTATATTGCTTGTAGTAATTGGAAGGCCGGCGCGGTCGAGTAGGCCGGCCCGTCTCTGCCCATGTCAACCGGTGAAAATGTTCCGGTTTCCCCCCCCGATCTAACAGGGGGGGTTCTACGTACACATAGAAACCTGCCCAACGTCGAAAAGTCACCGGTTCCAAAGGGTTACGCCAAATTGATAGCCAAGGGCTATGACACGGTCGAAGAGACCCTAAATTTACGCCTCAATGGGGAGTTCCTGGATCGCCTGGAAGATGCCAAGGCGCGGGCCAAGGATAGTAACGGTGGCGATGGCGTTGCTCCCGTCGCCATCGGTTCCGGGGACTTCACCGAGATCATGCACGTGCGATCCCACGGCGGGCAGGGGGGCGTACGCTACTTCCTCGATAACGATGACTTCTTGATCCGGGTCCGCCCTCAATCGACCTGGGGCGTGTCCGTCCGCTACAAGTCCGCCGGCCTTTGGGAACACGGCGTCAAGCCGCTCAGCGACCGGATTTTTACGGCACTCCATGCCGAGGGCAAACCGGGGTGCGACAAGTGGGCGACCGTGAAGCGGGTGGATTTCGCCTGCGACTTTCACGCCCCGGCGTTCTCCCCGGAAATGGTCTGGTCGATCATGGATGCCCTGGTTTCGAGGATGAAGTTTCACCCGGTCGGGTCCTCTGCCGGCGTCGAAACCATCACAATGGGATCGATGGCCAATCTTCAAATCCAGGTTTACGACAAGGGCCGGGAAATCCGCGAGGTCTCAGGCAAGGACTGGATGCCGGAATTGTGGGCTCGCGAAGGGTACGACGTACCAAGCGACGGCCAAGATCGCGACGTGTGGCGGGTCGAAATCCGTTTCTCCAAAAACTTCCTCCGAGATCGCGGGATTAATTATTTCGACCAGGCCGAAGAGAACATGGCCGACCTGGTTGCCGAGGCCCTTTACTCGAACCGGTTGACCAGGCCCACCGGCGATAGCAACCGCCGGCGGTGGCCGTTGCATCCGCTTTGGACCCTTGCGGCGGATGCGGCAGCAGGCGATGCCATGCTGCCCATGGGACGCATGTTCACCATGCGCCGTGAAGAGTTGCGCCGGCAATTGTTGGCCCAGGCGGCGGGGACCATGCGGGCGGCTGGCATCCTCGAAAAGGAGAATTTTGAACAGGGGGACGCGGTGCACCTGGGGCAGCAAATTGAAAGAAAACTCGTCGGACTTTCCGGCGACCGGAAGGCGGTCGGGGACATCAAGGAGCGTTATCGTTTCATGGATGAACCGAGGTAGAGCAATGGCGAATGAAAAACCGGTTTTGGGCCAGGCGACATGTGCCGGGTGCGAGGCCACGGTTGAGGTCCGCGAGGACAAGGCCGGGAAGGCGTACTACTTCTGCGATGGGCGGGCGGATGAACGGGCCTGCGGGACCCGTGTCACCTTCGGCCATCGGCCAACCAAACAGTTCAATGCCCGCATGGCAAAGACTAAGACGGAGGAAAAGACCGATGATCAGCCCCGACCTTCCGATACCGGAGAGCAAAACGTCACCGGACGAACCGACGACGAAGACAAGCTCCATTTCGAGTGAAGCCGGGGAGCCGTTCCCCGACATGCCGCCGGAGCCTGGCGCCGACATCCCCCATGCGTCCGAAACTGATTCCGTGACGGGCGATGCCGGCGGCGCCGGGGGGTTGATGTCCCGGGATGATTTCTTTGCGTGCCTACGGGCCGTTTTCGGGGCTCCTAACGCTCTGTTGCTGGCCAAGGGCCATGATCCGCTGTTGTCCCTGCAAATCCACCCTGGCGACGATCACGCCAGGCGGGCGTCTGATTGTCTGTACGACACATGTCTAGACGTGCCGTGGTTGCGGTGGCTCCTGTCACCGGATGGCACATGGGCGCAACGGGCGATGATCATTGGCGGCTTCGCCTTCGCCAAATTCCAGGTTATCCGGGCCGAGATTGATGAACGCAAAAAGCCGGCGCCGGCGTCGGCGAATGATGGCGTGGTCGAGGTCGAGCCCGGCGACCCTGCGGAGCCGGTCCCCGAAGACCTGGCCACCCTGGAACCGGAAAAAGCGGCATGACGGACGCGAGCATGACGGCCATCTATGGCCGGCGTGGTACGGGCAAAACGACTAGGGTCAAAGAGCTGCTAAAAAGCCATCGCCGGGTGATCGCGTTCGATCCGATCGGGGAGTATGTCGGCGACGGTTTCACGGCCTGCGGCTGGGCGGACCTTGGCAAGAAGATGGGGCGCCATTGGCGTACGGGTTTCAAGTTGTCGTATAGCCCCCAGCGCGGGGCGGCGGCGGAAGCCCTGCACGAGCTTTGCCAGTACCTATTTTCCGTACAGGGTGGGTACCGCCCGGGGGCGCCTCAAATCGTGCTCGTGGTCGAGGAAATGTCGCTCAGTTTTCCGGTGACCAGGTTGCCGGCCAACCTATGGGGCATGACCGAGATTTGCGAGCGGGGCCGGCACGTAGGGATAGGCGTTATCGGGACTACCCAAAGGCCGGCCACGGTCAATACGATCTTCCGGGGCAACTGCGAGGATACGTACGTCTTCGCCCTGTCCTGGGCCACCGATGTTGAGGCCGTCTGTTCGATGATCGGGCGCGATCAGCGGCAAAAATTGCAGCTTCTAAAGCCACATGAATTCCTGCATTGCCAAAATGGCCAGGTCACGCCCGGAAAAAATCGACCGTTACGCAAAAAAAGATGAATTTGCAACGTATGTACGTAGGTATCTAAAGCGATTTGACAGTATTCGATACTACCGCCAGGGTGCCCCCGATCTGAATTACTCAGCGTTCATTCGGGAGTACCACTGTGAAACTCAACTTTAACAGCATCGTTGCAGCGACGATTGCGACCACGCTCGGGTTCCTCGTTCTGGAATTCGTCGTCAAGCCGTCGCTCAACCGGGCGGGAGTGTGACCATGAAAGCCAATACGATCATCAAAGGCGTGCTGATTTCCGCCGGCGGATTCTTGGTCGCTGCTGCGATCCTGTCGACGTTCCAGGACGTGCCGTTCGTTGACAAGCTGCGTCAAGCGTTCGACCGCTAGGGGAGGGGGGAAAATTGACTATCAAATCTCCCCTGTCGCAGCCGTCATTCAACGCGGTTGGCGCCGGCCAGACGGCCACCATCGATCTCGCCCCGGACGGCACGTACCACATGCTTTTGGTGCATTACACCGAGGGCGCGGTTGATGCCATCGACGCGACCATGCGGGCCGCGATCACGGCAATTCGCCTCAAGGTGAATGGCAAGGTTCAGCGCACGTTCTCCGCTGCCGAGCTTTTGGACATCAACGCCCTAAAGGGCCAGGTGTTCACCGCCGGATATCTCCAGATTTTCTTCGCCGAGCCGTGGCGCCGTGCCGCGCAGGGCGAGGACGCCCTCGCCTGGGGCATGGGGGACGTGGACACGTTCCAAATGGAAATCGACATTGCCGCCGGTCGCGTCAATCCGGCGCTGTCGCTTACCGCCGTCAAGACGCGGGACGCGGCTCCGATGGGGCCGATTGTCAAGTGGCGCCGGTTCAGCGTTCCGGTGGGTGCCATCGGCATTACGACGCTGACCACGTTGCCGAGGTTCGACAACTATTACGCCATCCATGCGTTTTCGTCCGTGATCGATGACGTCGAGGTCAAGAGTGACCAGGACGAGGTGTTCAAGGCAACGCTTGCCGAGGTCGCCCTTCTGGAGGCGACGTATGGACGGTCCCAACAGACCGGCCTGTTCTCCCTCGATTTCGATTACACAAACCGGGCTTTCGACGTGATCGAGATGCAGAAAAACGGCGTACGCATCAACGATTTCCGCGTCGATTTCAACATGTCGGCGGCTACCGCCTTCACGGTCGTAACGGAAACGCTGGGCCTGCGGGACTAGGGGCGGGCCATGGACAATTTCCTTGGTACGCTTTGGGACGATGCAAAGGGCGTTTTCTCCGCTGTTATCGACTTCGAAAAGTTCAAGTTTGAACGCGAGCTTGCCAATGATCGGCTCATTTTCGAACGGCAGTTGGCGGCGAGACAGGCGCCCGTAAACCCGGCGACGGGCCTTCCCTCGGTCAACAACGGAACGGCGCAAACCAATTTTACGCCGTTCGTGATCGCCGGCGCCGTTGTCCTGGGGGTCGTTCTCCTCATCAAGTCATAGCGGGGCGGCGGGATGGCTTTTGATCCCGCCGGTTCCCTCTTCGATTTCGAGGGCGGCGAAGACTTCGACCCCGACCAGGGCGGCCTGGCGTCACTATTCGAGGATACGCCCGTGAACCCACTTTCACTGTTGAGCGGCGGAACGTCCTTTCAGGGCGGCGATGCCGGGCCGGCCACTTCCGAGGCGACTTCGTCGGCGGAAACCCTCCAGGCATCGCCGTTCAATTTCTCCACCGGCGGGACGCCCGTTGAGCGCACCATAAATTCAATCATGCCTTTGATCCTGGCGGGAGTGGTCGTGTGGATGGTCTTGAAGTAACGCTAACCCGCGTCGAATGGTCGGACGAAGTCCGGGAGCATTTGACCGAGGTTCAGAAGTACGCGCCGCACACCTCGCCGGATTGGTATCGCGACGGGATCGAGGGCAACCGGCTGATTGCCATGGGCGCCTTTCATGCCGGCGATATGGTCGGCGTCGTGATCTACGGTTTTGAGCCCGGCGACCATGGCCGGGAAATGGTGATCTTTGCCGCCCGGGGCCTGGTGCGTTTGGGCGGCCATGGCATCGATTGGATCGCGGCGGTTTGGCCGACGCTCCAGGGGATCGCCGAGGGCATGGGCTGCGAGAGTGTCCGGTTCCATACGATGCGCCAGGGCTTGATTGCCAAGATGCGCCAGCACGGTTTCGGCCTGGCCGAATACGTCCTGCGAAAGGACTTGGCCTATGGGCGGTAAATCCTCTTCGTCCTCGACGACGACGACGCAAACGGAACAATTCGATGAACGGGTCGCGGCGGCGGATAACGCTGTCGTAATCCAGTTGCGCGACGGCTCGGCAATCAACGTGACAGACCCCGGCGTCCTCGAAGTGTTCGAACAGGGCATCGACGCATTCGGCGGTTTGATCGATACGGCGGTCGAATTTTCATCCCAGCAATCGGCTCAGGCCGCCGGCCTGGTGCGGAAAGTCCTGGACGAAGACCAAAGCGAAGACCGGCAGAATTTTGAAATCCTCATCAAGTGGGGCGCGGTGATCGCGATCTCGATTGCCGGCTTCCAAGCCTTCGGAAGGAAATAACCCATGGTGCAGATGCCGGGCCGGTCGTATTCGGTCTATGAAAACATCGCGGTTGCCGCCGGCGCAGAGGTGGCGATTGCCAGCCAGGGCGAGTTTTTCATTGTCCTGGCGAGTAGCCTTTCGACGTTCCTTTTGGGCATTGACGAGGGCCGGTTTAACGTCGCCAAAAAGGGCCACAAGGTACGCATGTCGCCGGGCCAGGACTTCCACAATTTGCGAATTCGCAACCCGAATGCGTCGGGCCTGGTCGTTGACATCGCAACCGGGTTTGGCGATCTGTCGGACAACGCGACGGAGATTGACGGCGCGGTGCGAACCGCTGCCGGCGGCGACCAGTTCACCTATGACGGCAACGTTACGGTTGACCTGGTCGCGGTCGAGTTGCTGCCGGCCAACGTCAATCGAACCGGCGCCATCATCCTTGCCGGCGGCGCCCCGATCTGGCTAGGGCCGGATAATACGGTTGCCGTTGCCGGGAACGCCACGGTTGGCGCAAACGGTTCGCTTTCGATCCAGCACCAGGGCGCGGTATGGGGCATCCGTGGTGTGGCCGGCACAAAGGCCGGCGTGTACGAGGAAACCAACTAATGACCGGCCCGGTACTGTCCTCGCCGGGTGGCCTGGTCGGTCCCCCGCAAGTCTTCAATGGCAACGGCACCTATACCCCGACGCCTGGCGCCAGGCTGGCGGTTCCCGAGGTCCAGGGCGCCGGCGCCGGCG
>JAJFIG010000097.1 GCA_021775195.1 Rhodospirillales bacterium
TCGACAACACCCTGATGCTGGCCATGACCGACGGTCTCAACCGGTTGTTCTCCAACGCCATCCGGCCCCTGCGCCTGGCCCGCGACGTGGGTATGGCGGCGGTCAACCAGGTGCCGCCCCTGAAGCGGGTCTTCATGCGCCACGCCATGGGGCTGGTCGGGGACCTGCCGCGGCTGATGCGGGGTGATCGGCTCTGACAGGGACGGTCGTCAATAATTAAGGTTAATCAGTATATTATGGCGCGAAATTCATAAGTAAGATTAAGAAAACCTCTCAAGGGTCTCTACTCAAGCCCTGGCTCTCCAGGTCGGCCAGGTAGTTACTCCAGATTTCGTCCTGCCGCTCGCCGAAATCGTAGAGGGTGTTCCACGAAAAAATGCCGCTGTCGTGGAGATCGTCGAAGCCGATGCGGATGGCGTAATTGCCCACCGGCTCGAGGCTCATGATGCCGACATGGCGGCGCCCGGAGACCACCTGTTTCTGGCCCGGCCCGTGACCCTGGACCTCGGCAGAGGGACTTTCCACCCTGAGCAGCTCGGCGGGCAGGCGGAAACACCGGCCGTCCTCGAAATCGACCTCGAGGACCTTTTCCTCGCGCTTGAGGCGAATCTCCGTCGCCCGGTGGCTGGTGCCGAAACTGGCGTTCGTCACGGTGACGGGTCCGTCGCCGGGCGATCGCCGTCGAGGCGGCGGGCCTCGTCGACCAGCATGATCGGAATGCCATCACGGATGGGGAAGGCGAGCTGCGCCGCGTTGCTGATCAGTTCGCCGGCGGCCGGGTCGTAACGAAGGGGCTCCTTGGTCACGGGGCAGACCAGAATTTCCAACAGCTTGGGATCGACTTTGCGTTCGGTCATGGCTTCCTCCGGAGTGACCAGAAGCGGGTGTGCCCACCGGCGGACCGGGGACCGGCCCCTATGGTGGCGGTCCGGGCGATCATGTCAATGCCTGGTGCCGCCTTCGGTGGCGTCATCGGATTCGTGCGCCGCCATTTCCATCAGGGTTGTGAGCAGCCTGGCCCGCTCGGCCATGCCCGGGCATTCCAAAAGGGCCTGCTTCTCCCGCGGGGCGAACGGGCAGATCATGGAAAGGGACGTAATCAGGGTATCGTCGGGGGCGTTGTCGATGGTCGTCCAGTCGGCGTCGATGTTCTTGAGGCGGAAGTAGGCCTGAACGGCGCTGGCCAGACGCTGGCGGTCGAGATCGAAGCCAGACACCTCCTCGAGGTCGTCATGGAAGGCGTCATAGGTGACGGCCGCGCGGCGGTAGCCGTTGGCGGGTTCAAGTTCGCGGACAACGTTGAAACGGCAGATCCCGGCAAGGGTGATCAGGAACCGGCCGTCATCGGTCTCGACGAAGGAAACAATGCGTCCGGCGCACCCGGTGGTGTAGACCGGCGCCCCCTCGCTCACCGGATCGGGTTCCGGCCGGCGGGGCTGTATCATGCCGATCATCCGCTCCCGGCCCAGGGCATCGGCGGTCATGCTCAGGTAGCGGGGTTCGAAAATATTCAGCGGCAGGCGCCCGCGGGGCAACAACAGCGCCCCGGGCAATGGGAAAATCGCCAGTGTTTCCGGAAGCGAAACGATATCGGCGTGGGGCACGGCGGTTCTCACGAAAACAGAATGGAAGACAACCGCCGCCGCGCCGAAACCACCAGGGGGTCCACCGGACCCAGGGCGTCGAAGATCTTCACCAGTTGCTGGCGGGCGGCCTCGTCGTTCCAGCCCCGGTCGCGGCCCACCAGGTCGAGCAGTTCGGCCATGGCCGCCTCGCCGTCGCCATCGGCGTAAAGGGCGATGGCGAGGTCATAGCGGGCCTGGTGGTCGTTCTCGTTCTCGGCCAGGCGCCGCCGCAACTCCTCGGTGGCGCCGGAATCGCTCCCCTGTTCGGCCAGTTCGACGGCGGCGATGGCGGCGGCGACCTCGCCGTTGGTCTTCACTTCCGCCGCCAGTCCGTCGATGATCTGGCGGGCGCCGGCAAGATCGCCGGTGGCGAGGATGCAGCGGATCATGCCGGCGAGGGCCTGGGGATTGGCGGGATCCTGGGTGAGTATTTCCGCATAAGCGGCTCCGGCGGCCTGGGCGTCACCGGCCTCCAGGGCGGCGGCGGCCTGTTCCAGGGCCTGCTCCAGGGGCGACTGGGTGCCCTTGGTCAGGCGGCCGACGAAGGCGCGGAGCTGGCTTTCCTGCTGGGCGCCGACGAAGCCGTCCACGGGGCGCCCGTCCTTGAAGGCGAAGACGGCGGGTATGGACTGGATGCGCAACTGTCCCGCCAGTTCCTGGTTTTCGTCGATGTTGATCTTGACCAGGCGCACGAGGCCGCCGGCCTGGGTCACCAGTTTCTCCAGCGCCGGCCCAAGCTGTTTGCAGGGGCCGCACCAGGGAGCCCAGAAATCGACGATCACCGGAACCTGCTCCGAGACCTTGATCACGTCCTCGACGAAGCGGGCCGTATCGCTGTCCTTGATCAGGTCGGCGGGGTTTCCAGGGCCGCTTCCCTGATCCGAGAGGGAGCCGTCGGGATTGAGCATGAATTCCATAACCTTGGTACCCTAAAGATTGATGCTGTTTATTGACAATAAATGGCCGTTCTCGCCGCCGTCCGCAAGGCGCAAGCTCAGAGATCGGCGATTTGCGGCTCGTGTCCGCAGGCGCGGACGAAAATCAGCAGGTCGGAGGGGGTGATGCGGGTCGTCGCGGTGTTGGTCAGGGGATGGTAGTTGAGGTGCTCGCCGGCCATCATTTCCCGGTCGAGGACGACCCGGACCCGCTGCGTGGTGTCGTTGATCAGGGCGAAGGGCGTGACCGCGCCGGGCTCGACGCCGAGGACGTCCAACAGCAGGTCGGCCTTGCCGAAGGACAGATGGGAGGAGCCGATGCGGCGGCGCAGGTCCTTCATGTCGATGTCCCGGTCCTCCAGGGTCACGACCAGCCAGACCACGCCCTTCTTGTCCTTGAGGAGCAGGTTCTTGCAGTGGCTGCCGATCAGGTCGCCGCGCAGGCGCTTGCTTTCCTCGACGGTGAAAACCGGTGGATGGCGCTGGGTCGCGGTTTCGATCCCCAGTTCATCGAGGCGGGCGAACAGATCGTCGGGCGTCACGGGCATGGGCGCACCTTACCCGTTGGGCGGGCCGGTTCTCAAGGGGGGCGCGCTAGTTGGCCCTTGCAAAGCGGAGGGCATGGATTATGATCGCGCCCCACCGCCATTTCGGTCGGGTACGCGGGCGTAGCTCAGGGGTAGAGCGCAACCTTGCCAAGGTTGAGGTCGTGGGTTCGAATCCCATCGCCCGCTCCAATTTTTCAAATACATTCAGTCGTGGAATTCCCGTCGGCCGGCGGCGAGGGCCGTCAGGAGGCGCGCCGGGCGAGGCGGGCGCGGTCCGGTCCGCGCAGGCGGCGGTCGGCGCTGATGCGCCGGTCCTGGTCCGAACGCCGTTCGGTGACCGCCCACGGCCGCTGCTGGCCCGAGGCTTGGCGCCGGTCCCGCTCCGCGGCGCGGCGGTCGTCGGCGGCGGCGCGCCGGTCCTTTTTCCCCGCGTCCCTTACCGGATTGCGCAGCGACAGGATTTCCAGATAGCCGGCGACGGTCTTCAGGGCGCGGGTGAACATGCGATTCTGCTCGCGCACCTTGACCTCCAGGGCCTCGATGCGGCGCAGCAACTCGGCGTTCCCGGCGGCGGGTGCCGGATCGGCCGCCGGTTTTTCGGCCGGGTCGCCGTCATCGACGATCTGGGCGGTCTCGGTCACCAGCTCCTCGGCGACGTTCCTGACCGTGGCGGCGTCCAGGCGGTGCTGTTCCTCGAGGAAACCGAACAACAGGAGGCGCGTGCACAGCACGTTGATGCGGCGGGGGACGCCGCCGGTGTAGCGGTGGATCTCGGCGAAGGCGTCTTCGTCGATGAGCGGGTCGTTGTCCCAGCCGACGGCGCCGAGGCGGTACTTGATGTATTCCCTGGTCTCGCCGGCCTTCATCGGGCCGAGATGGTAGGAGGCGATGATCCGCTGGCGCAGCTGGCCGAGGTCGCGGCTGGCCAGGGTGCGGCGGAACTGGGGCTGGCCGAGAAGAAAACTCTGCAGCAGGGCCTGTCCGTCGATCTGGAAATTGGACAGCATGCGCAGCTCTTCGAGGGCCGG
>JAJFIG010000098.1 GCA_021775195.1 Rhodospirillales bacterium
TTTCGCTGACGGGAATGGCCGGCGGTATCGTTACCGAAGACGAGGAACTCGCCGCCCGTATCCGCGACCTGCGGGATGCGGCGGAGGCCGAACTTCCCGGGGCCCGCGACTGGATGCGCCAGGTGATCGGCGCTACCTACCGTGATCCGGCGGCCTCGCCCATGGCGCCTTTGCTGGAATCGGCCTATGCGCTGCTCACCCGGTATCCACGGCCCGACGGCGCCGACCTGGCGGGCTTTCCGGAAACCGCCCGGAGTCTGGCGGCGGTCGGTGCCAAACGCTTGCGGGTCGTCAAGCACCTGATCGGGGCCCTGGGGCCGGGTGCGGCACCGCCGGAAATCCTGGACGGGCTGATACACCGGCTCCCCTTCGCCTTTCCCTATTTCGGTTCCGGAGATCGCGACCGGCTGGAGGCCCTAAACAGGGATCTGACCGATGCCGGCATCGACGCCGAGGTCTATAATCTCGATCTCGCCCGGGACATGAACGGACCCCGTTACCGCCCAGGCATCCTGCTGCCCTGTCATCAGGATGTTTCGGACGGGCAGGTCGCGGAAATGGCACGGATACTGAGTGAGGATCGGGGCTGAACGATGCCGGGCGTGGGATGCCATCGGCCCGCGGAAAAGGAAATCGCAGAGGAATCATCTCCAAATGGGGCCGGTTGGTGCATCGCGACCCCATTGATAACCATTTGATAACCATTATTGGTCTATACCATCATTGAACGAGGCGTCCGTTTTTGGCGCCGGGATGACGCGTTTTCCCAATAGGGAATACCGGGATCTTCACGTTGGGGGGATGGAGTCCGCGAGCAGGCGCAGCATTCCGATAAAGGAACGGAACCGGGAGTAACCATGAATCAAAACTACAAGGCTCAAGGCCAGGCCCGACATCTACAGACTGCCTATACCAACAACGGGCAGACTGGTTACAACACGGTCCCGCAAGGCGGCATGCCGCAATACACCGAAGCGTGGGCGCTGATCGAAGCCGCCCGGCGCATGGCCGAGGCGACTACTGCCGATAACCCAAAGGACGCCATGCGCGAAGCATTGCGCCTGAATTGGCGGCTGTGGACTATTTTCCAGGTCGAATTGACGGGCGGCGAAAGCACGATCCCCGAGGAACTTAGGTTAAACATGCTGAATCTCTGCAAGTATGTGGATCAGCATACGGTCGGGGCGCTGGCGGATCCGACGACGAAAAAGGTCGAGGTTCTGGTCAACATCAATCGTGACATTGCCGGTGGCCTGCTGGAAGGCTTGAAAAAGGCGGTGGAAGATGCGGAACCGGAACAGCCGCAGGCGCAACCGACGGCGCAACCGCAGCGATCCGATCCGGAAGACGCCCTGGTTACCCTGGACGAAACGGCGTAGCTCGGCCATCGACGGCGGGGCCGCATTCGAGGGTCGCAAGCCTCCGCCTCTTCCAATGACCTTGATCGCCGAGCACGGTACAAGCGATTTCCCTTACATCCTCGATTCTGCGATAAAACCCGAAGAAAATACGGACGCCGATCATTCGCGGGTTCTGGTCACTGCGACCGGGGAGGCCTGAATGGCAGCCGATACCCAGGGTCCACTCGCGGTCTTTCGTTTCGATGCCTCGCCGCGGCTCGGCGGCGGCCACGCCAGCCGCTGCCTGATGTTTGCCGATGTCCTGGCGCGGGCGGGGTGGCGATGCGGACTTGCCTACGCCGCCGGCTCGGTTGGCGTCGTGCCTGAGCTGGCGCGGCAGGACGGCTTCGAACTGACATGTGACGGCGGTGATGAACCGGCTGTCCTGGTGGCCCATTGGCCCGAGGGATGCGATCTGCTGGTGGTTGATCATTACGACCGGGACGCCGGCTTCGAGGAAGCCTGCCGGCCATGGGCCAGACGGATCATGGTCATCGACGATCTTGCCGACCGCCCCCACGCCTGTGACGTCCTGCTGGACCAAACCCATGGGCGTGCTGCGGCTGACTATGAGGATCTTGTGCCGGCCCATTGCCAGCGTCTACTCGGCAGTCGATATGCCCTGTTGCGGCCCGAATTCGCCGCCGCCCGCGAAGTAGCGATCACTCGGCGCCGGACGCCGGATCCGGTTACTCGCATCCTGGTGGCGCTGGGTGGCAGCGATCCCGACAACGTCACGACGACGGTGATCGACGGTATCGCCGCTGCCGGTGCCAATGCCCATGTCGACGTGGTCATAGGCTCCGGCGCGCCCAATCTGGCCGACGTGCGGGCGCGGGTGGCGAGCGTGGGAGAAAAGGTTGTCTTGCATGTCGGCATCAACGACATGGCTGCCCGGATGACGGGCGCCGACATGGCAGTCGGGGCGGCGGGAACCTCGGCCTGGGAGCGCTGCTGCCTTGGCTTGCCGACCCTGCTGGTGGTCCTTGCCGATAATCAGGAGACCGTGGCTGCACAACTTGGTAACGCTAGCGCCGCCCGGGTCCTGGGGCGAACCGGCGAGGTTACCGTGGACGGGGTGGCTGCGGCGGTCGCGAATCTTTGCGGTTCGGTCGAGGCCCGGCAGGCGATGGCCGAGGCGTCGTCGTTGATATGCGACGGCTATGGTGCCCAACGGGTGCTTGCCGGGATGTTGCCGCCGGTTCCGGGCCGCGATGGCAAGCCAGTGGGCCTGCGCCTGGCGACGGCGGCCGATTCGGCATTGATGCTGGACTGGCAGAGGGATGACCGGACCCGGCGTCACGCCCGCAACCCCGATCTTCCGACCGCCGACGAGCACGAACGCTGGATGCGGCAGTATCTGGGGGATGTCGGCGGCATCCTGACGGTGATCCTGCACGACGGCGAGCCCGCCGGGGTACTGCGTTTCGACGCGACAGCCGGGGGCCTGGAGGTTTCCATCCTGGTGGCGCCGGAGCGCTATCGCAAGGGGATTGGCGGGGTTGTCCTGCTCCTGGCCCGGCGGCTTTTCCCCGACGTCGATTTATTTGCCGAGGTGCTGCCGGCCAACGCCGCCTCACACGCCCTGTTTCAGAGGGCCGGTTACCATCGGCTTGGTGACGGCCTTTACGTGAACAGACCGCAGATCAACGAGGTCTCCCATGCCAGCTGAAAGTTTCGCCCTGGCCGGGCGCCCTATCGGCCCCGGCCATCCGCCTTACCTGCTGGCAGAGTTGTCGGGCAACCACAACGGTGACATCAACCGCGCCTTCGCTATCCTCGAGGCGGCGGCGGCGGCCGGCGCCGACGCTGTCAAGCTACAGACCTACACTGCCGACACCCTGACCATCGACCACGACGGGCCCGAATTCCGCATCGAGGGCGGGCCGTGGGACGGTTACACCCTCTACCAGCTTTACGAGGAAGCCCACACACCGTGGGACTGGCACAAGTCGCTTTTCGAAAAGGGCCGCGAGTTGGGTCTCGCCGTATTCAGCACACCATTCGACAAAACGGCTGTAGATTTCCTAGAGGACCTAAACGCACCCGCCTACAAGATCGCCTCCTTCGAGATCCTCGACCTGCCTCTGATCGAACGCTGCGCGGCGACCGGCAAGCCATTGATCATGTCCACGGGCCTGGCCAATTCGCGTGAAATCGGCGAGGCAGTGGCGGCGGCGCGGGGCGCCGGATGCCGGGACCTGGTGCTGCTCCATTGTGTCAGCGGCTACCCGACGGAGCCCGGGGACGCCAACGTGCGCACCGTTCCCCACCTGGGCCAGACCTTCGATGCCATTCCGGGCCTGTCCGACCACACCCGGGGGATCGCGGTCTCGGTGGCCGCCGTGGCGCTGGGCGCTTGTTTCATCGAAAAGCACCTGACCTTGAACCGCGCCGACGGTGGGCCGGATGCCGGCTTTTCCCTGGAGCCCAATGAATTCGCCGACCTGGTCCGAAGCTGTCGCACGGCATGGGATGCGCTGGGGCGGGTGACCGATGAACGAACCGAGAGCGAACGGGGCAACGCGGCCTTCCGCCGCTCGCTCTACGTGGTCGCTGACGTGGCTGCCGGCGACACCTTCAGCGAGGACAATCTGCGTTCGATCCGCCCGGGCCACGGGCTGGCACCCAAGCATATGCCCGACATTCTTGGCCGGCGCGCGGCCCGCTCACTGCCGCGGGGTACGGCGCTGGACTGGGACATGATTGCCCCGGAAGCAAAGGAAAATCACGGATGACCCGGTCGTGCCCCCTGGCCGTGGTGGCGTCATGAACCCGCCGCCGAGGATCGTTGCCACTATCGAGGCTCGCATGACGTCGACGCGGTTACCCGGGAAGGTGTTGATGAAGTCCGTGGGCAAGCCCATGCTCGAGCTTATGGTGGAACGCCTGCGTCGG
>JAJFIG010000099.1 GCA_021775195.1 Rhodospirillales bacterium
GGTCCTCGTCCATGCCATGGCGGGGCTGGTAGCGTCCAGGGTGGACGAGTTCGATGGGCGCCATCTTGGCCAGGCGGACGCTGTCCAGCGCCGTGTAGTCCGCGGTATCCTCACCCAACAGGGCCGAAAGCCCGCGGCCCAGATTGCGGCGTTTCCCCTCGCCTGCCATCAGTGTTTCCCCTCTCCCAACATTACGCCGGCACCAGCCGCTCCCGTTTCAGGACCTCGCTCGCCAGGTGGAGATAGGCCTGGGAGCCGGCGCAGCGCATGTCGTAGACCAGCACCGGGCGTCCATGTGACGGCGCCTCGGATACCCTGACGTTACGGGGAATTACCGTCTGGTAAACCTTGTCGCCGAAGAATTCCCGGACATCGGAGGCGACCATTTCCGACAGGTTGTTGCGCCGGTCGAACATGGTCAGGACGATGCCCTGGATATCGAGGGTCGGGTTGAAGGCCCGCCGCACCCGCTCGATGGTCTTGACCAGATGGCTGATGCCCTCGAGGGCGAAGAACTCGCATTGCAAAGGCACCAGTACCGCCTGCGCCGCCACCAGGGCGTTGATAGTCAGCAAACCCAGCGCCGGCGGGCAGTCGATGAGGATGTAGTCGTAATCCTCGGACGCCGGTGCCATCGCCTCGCGCAGGCAGTACTCCCTCCGCTCGACTCCGACCAACTCGATTTCCGCCCCCGACAGGTCTACTCCCGAGGGAATGAGATGAAGCTTGGGGATCGCCGTCTCCAGGACCACATCCTGGAGCGGCACCTCGCCGATCAGCATGTGATAGGAGTTGAGGGCACGGGAGTCCCGGGGGATGCCCAGGCCCGTGCTTGCGTTCCCCTGGGGATCCAGGTCGACGATCAGAACCCGCTGGTCGACGGCAGCGAGTGCCGTCGCCAGATTGATTGCCGTGGTCGTTTTTCCGACGCCGCCTTTCTGGTTGGCGATGGCGATGGTTCGCGTCCACTGACTCCGTCGGATGGCCCTGTTGTCATCCATGGCGCCGCGAAACTTCCTCCAATTTCAGGATCGCCCCAGAAGGATCCGTCAGGCTCGGGACTCGTGAGGCGTGTATCATCCAATTTTTCATGGAATCCGTCAATTCCTGTTCTGCATTTCGGCCCTTTAGAAATAGGCAATATCCATCCGCCGCCAGGTGTCTTTCGGCGTAGGTCAGGAGCCTGTCCAGGGGCGCGCAGGCGCGGGCGGTGACGATACCTGCGCCTATTGGCGCCAGGTCTTCGGTTCGGCAGTTGTGGATCATCGCGCCGGCCTCGGTCAGCCTGTTGACCTCGGCCATGAACGCGCACTTCCGGGCGTTGCTCTCCACGACCTGAACCCGGCAGCCGCCCATGATGGCGAGCACGAGGCCGGGAAACCCGGCGCCGCTGCCGATGTCGAGGATGACGGGATCAGGGGGCTCGAGAAGGGGATGGAGCTGGGCCGAGTCGAGGATGTGGCGGCGCCAGATGTCGCCGAGGGTGCCGGGCCCGATCAGGTTCAGGGAGCGCTGCCATTTCTCCAGCAGACCCACATAGGCGGCGAGGCGGTCCAGGACGCTCGCCGGGACGCCGGTGATTTCGCGGAACTCCTCCGGGGTCAGGGGTGCGGTCCCGGCGGCTCCCTGTTTCACGTGAAATCGCCCGGCGATCTCAGGGACCGACGCGGGCGCCGCCCCGGCGCACGTGTCCGAGGAGCAGCGTCAGCGCCGCCGGGGTGATGCCGGGGATTCGTGATGCCGCCCCCAATGTCGCCGGGCGTGTCCCGGCCAGTTTGGCGCGGACCTCGGCCGAGAGCCCGGAGATTGCGTCCAGGTTCAGGTCGGCGGGAAGCGCCAGGGATTCGTCGCGGCGGAAGGCGGCGATATCCGCCGCCTGGCGCTCCAGGTAGGCGGAGTAGGATGCCTCGATTTCAAGCTGTTCGGCGATCAACGCGGGGATTGCTGCCAGCTGGGGCCATACCGCGGCCAGCATTCCAACTGTGATTCCCGGGTAGGTGAGTACATCCCACGCTGAGCGCCTGCTCCCGTCCATGGCCACCGTGATCCCCTTGCGGCGAAGTTCGTTGGGGCTGGCGGCGCAGGCATGGAGGGCGGACCGGGCCTCGTTCAGGGCCTTGGCCTTGGCGGTGAAAGCCTCGGCCCGGGCCCCGGTGACGCAACCGATATCCTGGCCCCGCGGGGTCAGGCGCTGGTCGGCATTGTCGCTGCGCAGCAACAACCGGTATTCGGCCCTCGACGTGAACATCCGGTAGGGCTCGGTGGTCCCCCGGGTGACCAGGTCGTCGATCAGCACACCGATGTAGGCCGCCGCCCGGTCGAGGACGAGGGTGCCCGTTCCCGCCGCCTTCAGGGCCGCGTTGACTCCGGCCATCAGGCCTTGCGCCGCCGCCTCCTCGTAGCCGGTGGTGCCGTTGATCTGGCCGGCCAGGAACAGTCCAGGCACCCGCCGGGTTTCCAGTGTCGGCTCGAGCTCGCGCGGGTCGACGTAGTCGTATTCGATGGCGTATCCCGGCTGGGTCATCACCGCGTTTTCCAATCCCGGGATGGTCGTCAGCATCGCCCGCTGCACCTCCTTGGGCAGGGACGTGGAGATGCCGTTGGGATAGACCGTGTGGTCGTCGAGGCCTTCGGGCTCGAGAAAGATCTGGTGCCGGCCCCGGTCGGCGAAGCGCACCACCTTGTCCTCGATGGAAGGGCAGTAGCGGGGTCCGGTGCCCGCGATCTGGCCCGAGTACAGGGGCGCCCGGTGGAGATTGTCACGGATCAGGTCGTGGGTCGCCGGGGTCGTCCCGGTAATGTGGCAGGCCACCTGGGGCGTTCGGATCTCGTCGGTCATGAAGGAGAAGGGAACCGGAGGATCGTCCCCGGGCTGGGCCTGCAGTCCGGTAAGATCGATGGTCCGCCCGTCGAGGCGCGGCGGCGTCCCCGTCTTCAGGCGCCCGAGGGGAAAACCAAGCCGCTTGAAGGTATAGGCCAGGCCGACAGCCGGGTTATCGCCGATTCGCCCGGCGGGGATCTGGGCTTCCCCGACGTGGATCATGCCGCGGAGGAAGGTTCCCGTGGTCACCACCACCGTCGCCGCCCGGATTTCTTCGCCGCTCTCCAACCGCACCCCGGTCAGGCGTCTCCCGGCATCCAACAAAAGGTCGTCAACGGCGGCCGCCCGCAGGGTTAGTCCCGGCTGGCTTTCGAGGAGCCCCCGCATGGCCTGCCGGTAGAGGCCGCGGTCGGCCTGGGCCCGGGGACCCCGCACCGCCGGTCCCTTGCGGCGGTTGAGAATACGGAACTGGATCCCTGCCTCGTCCGCCACCCGCCCCATGAGCCCGTCGAGGGCATCGACCTCGCGCACCAACTGGCCCTTTGCCAGGCCGCCGATGGCGGGATTGCAGGACATTTCGCCGATCGTGTCGAGACGGTGGGTGAGGAGAACCGTGCGCGCGCCCATGCGGGCCGCCGCCGCGGCCGCTTCGCACCCGGCATGTCCGCCGCCGATAACGATGACGTCGAAAGTTCCCATTTCGGGAATTTAGGGGCGCCCATTCGGAGTGTCAAATACCACGGTGAAAATCCGGTTCTCGGGCCACTGGCGCTTAGGGTATTTGCGGCCTCGGATTGTCTGGCCAATGATTCACGTGAAACATTTTTGATTCTGTTTTGTTCTCTAGGACTTAGCGTTTCACGTGAAACATTATTTGCCGATGCAGAAGTCCCGGAAGATCACATCGAGGATATCCTCGACATCGACGCGCCCGGTAATCCGCCCCAAGGCCCGCGCCGCCAGACGCAAATCTTCCGCCGCCAGCTCCGATTCCCCGGCCCCGCCGGCCCGCCTCAGGGCCTCGCGGCAGTCCTCCAGGGCGGCCCGGTGCCGGACCCGGGTCAAGGCCGGTGATCCCGAGGGCAGACAGCGCGCCGCAACCTGATTCTCCAATTCGGCCAGCATGGCATCGATCCCGGTCCCGTCGAGAGCCGAAACCCCGAACGCCGGCCGGCCGCCGACCAGGGTGGGGGCCTCGACCGGCCCCAGGTCGATCTTGTTGATCGCCACCACCGTATCCCCATCCACCAGTTCCGCCGTATGGGCATCGACGTCCGGCCAGACCTCGCGGTCGAAAACCGCCAGCTTGAGGTCGGCGTTCGCCGCCCGCTCCCGGGCCCGGCGCACGCCCTCGCTCTCGACGGCGTCGCCGCCCGCCCGCAGGCCCGCCGTATCCGCCATAACAAGGGGATAGCCGCCGAGGTCGAGATGGACCTCGATGACGTCCCGGGTCGTGCCCGCCGTATTCGCGACAATGGCCGCGTCGCGGCGGGCCAAACGATTGAGAAGACTCGACTTTCCGGCATTGGGTGGGCCGATGATGGCAAGATAAACACCGTCGCGGAGCCTTTCGCCCCGCCTGTCGTCCCCCAAATGGCCGGTGATTTCCGCCTCCAGGGCCGAAATCTCCCCCGCCACGGCCGCCTCGAGCCCGCCCGGCAGGTCCTCGTCGGAAAAGTCGATCACCGCCTCCAGGTGGGCGAGACCATCCAGCAAACGCCCCCTCCAGCCCTCATAGAGCGCGCCCAGCTCCCCCTGCATCTGGCGCAGGGCCTGTCGCCTCTGAGCCGCCGTCTCCGCCGCCACCAGGTCGGCCAGGCCCTCGGCCGCCGTCAGGTCCATCTTGCCGTTCTCGAAGGCCCGGCGGGTAAACTCGCCCGGTTCCGCCACCCGAAGGCCCGGACACCCACCGAGGGCATCGAGCACCGAGGCGACCACCGCCCGCCCCCCGTGGAGATGCAGCTCGGCCACGTCCTCGCCAGTGAAGCTGGCCGGGGCCGGAAACCAGATCGCCAGGCCCTCATCCAGGGTATCGCCGGAAACCGGATCACCGACGGTGACCCGTGTCGCCCGCCGCGCAAGCGGTGTTCCGCCGCCTGTCAGCGCCGCCAAAGCCCCGCCCGCGCCCGGCCCGGAGACCCGGACCACCGCCAGCCCGGCCCTGCCTCCACCGCTGGCCAGGGCGAAAATAGTATCTTTTTTCATAAGCTTGCAGCCGGCGACCCGAGACGGTCCGCGACCCTTAGTCGCCGGGCTCGAGCATCAGCCGGGGCACCCGGCCGCCGCCCTTGATATGGGTTTCCAGGATCTCGTCGGCATCCTCGGCATTGGCGCAGCGGTACCACACACCCTCCGGATAGATCACCATGGTCGGGCCGTTCTCGCACCGGTCCAGGCAACCCGAGGCATTGATCCGCACCGCTTCGAGCCCCAGGGTCTTGGCCCGGGCCTTGAGGTAATTGCGCAGCTTCACCGATCCCCGCCGGCTGCATGACCCCCGGTGATGGTCCTCGGGGCGCTCGTTGACGCAGCAAAAGACATGGCAGCGGAAATAGGGGGCCGCATCCCGGGTGTCGTCGGACGCCATGCTCAGTCTTCCTTGGCCTCGCCCCGGCCCAGATGCGACCAGAACATCTTTTGAAGCTGCTCGAACCCCTGAATGCTTGCCGGCATCCAGGTATTGATCAGGGTCTCCGGATCCATCGCCGCCAGGTTGGCCTTCAGGCGTTCTTCCACCTCCGCCATCATCGCGTCCTGCATGGGCTTGACGTCGGGCAGGCCGAAAAAGGCCCGCGCCTCCTCCGGCGTGCAGTCTATGTTGACTCGGATCTTCATCCCGCACCTCCCCTCGGGGCGGCAACCGCTGGCCGGCCCGGTTAACGGTTGTATCCCGGTTTCGGGTGCTTAAGTTAAGCTACCGTGGATGCCCACGCAACGGGCCGCCGTTTCCCGAAGCCCAACACCAGCCAGCCGGACCCCTTCCATGACCCAGAATCTTTTGGCCAACGAAACCAGCCCCTATCTGCTGCAGCACCGGGACAACCCGGTTCACTGGCAGGCCTGGAACGCCGACTCCCTGGCCCTGGCCCGGCGCGAGGGGAAGCCGATCCTGCTTTCCGTCGGCTATGCCGCCTGTCACTGGTGCCACGTGATGGCCCACGAAAGTTTCGAGAACGACGATATCGCCCAGGTGATGAACGAGCTCTTCGTCAACATCAAGGTCGACCGCGAGGAGCGCCCCGACCTCGACCTCATCTACCAGACCGCCCTCTCCATGATGGGCGAACAGGGGGGCTGGCCCCTGACCATGTTCCTGACCCCCGACGCCGAGCCCTTCTGGGGCGGCACCTACTTCCCGGCGACGCCCCGTTTCGGCCGCCCGGCCTTTCCCCAGCTCCTGCAGGGCATTGCCGAAACCTACCGTACCGAGACCGACAAGGTCCTCCAGAACGTCGCGGCGCTGCGCGACGGCTTGGCGAAAGTCGCCCGCCCGCCGGCCGGCGAAGACCTCTCCATCGAGGTTCTGGACACCGCCGCCGCCCACGCCGTGCGCATGGTCGACCCGGTGCGCGGCGGCACCACCGGGGCGCCGAAGTTTCCCCAGCCATCCTTTTTCCGCTTTCTCTGGCGCACTTACCGGCGTACCGCCGCAGTCATGTTCCGCGACGCCGTGACCGTGACCCTCGACAACATTTGCCAGGGCGGTATCTACGATCATCTCGGCGGCGGCTTCTCCCGCTACGCCACCGACCCTGTCTGGCTCGTTCCCCACTTCGAGAAGATGCTCTACGACAATGCGCTGCTCGTCGACCTGCTGACCGAGGCCTGGCAGGAGACCACCAGCCCCCTCTATGCAACGCGGGTGCGCGAGACCATCGAGTGGGTGCTTCGCGATCTTCGCACCGGCGACGGGAACGGCGGCGCTTTCGGCCTCGCCGGCGCCTTCGATGCCGACAGCGAGGGCGTCGAGGGCAAGTTCTATGTCTGGACCGCCGACGAGATCGACGCCCTGCTGGAAGCCGACGCCGAGGCCTTCAAGCAGGCCTACGACATCCGTCCCGATGGCAACTGGGAAGGCAACACCATCCTCAACCGCAGCCATACCCTGGCCCTCGCCGACGACGACGCCGAGGCCACCCTTGCCCGCTGCCGGGAAACCCTGCTCGCGGTCCGCGCCAAGCGCATCCCGCCCCAGCGCGACGACAAGGTCCTCGCCGACTGGAACGGCCTGATGATCGCCGCCCTCGCCAATGCTGGCGCCGCCTTCGACCGCCCGGACTGGATAGAGGCGGCACAATCGGTATTCAGTTTCGTCCACGAAACCATGTCCGACGGCACCCGCCTTTACCACACTTGGTGTGCCGGCCGCCCGGCCCACGCCGCCGTCCTCGACGACTATGCCAACATGAGCCGCGCCGCCCTGATCCTGGCCGAGGTAACAGGATTAAAATCCTATATCGACTTGGCCGAGACTTGGGTGGAAGCCGCCGACAGCCATTTCTGGGACGGCGCCGACGGCGGCTACTTCCTCAGCGCCGATGACACCGACGACGTTATCAGCCGCTCGAAGACCATTGCCGACAACGCCGTTCCCTCGGGTAACGGCACCATGGTCGAGGTTCTCGCCCGCCTTTTTCACGTCACCGGCAAGACCGCCTACCGGGACCGCGCCGAGGACCTGATCCGCGCCCTCTCCGGTGGTCCCGACCAGCACCTGGTCAACTACGGCACCATGCTCGCCGCCTACGAACTCCTCGACCGGGCCGTCCAGGTTGTGGTCATCGGACCGCCCGCCGACCCCGCCACCGACGCCCTGCTGCGCACCGCCTTCACCGCCAGCCTGCCCAACCGGGTCCTGACCCGGCTTGCCCCCGACACCCCCCTGCCCGAGGGCCACCCCGCCTACGGCAAGGGCCAGATCGACGGCGCCCCCACCGCTTACGTCTGCGTCGGCCCCACCTGCGGCCTTCCGGTCACTGACCCCGAGGCATTGGGCGCCGCGCTCGCCAACGGCTGATGGCCTACCTCTCCATGCACAGCC
>JAJFIG010000100.1 GCA_021775195.1 Rhodospirillales bacterium
TCGTCGGGCTCGAAGACCTGGACCAGGACGTCGAAGCGCAACCGCTGGCTCTCCACCGTTCGCCACAGCACGCCCTTGGGCTGGGCCCCGTACTGAGCCAGCCGCCGGTCGAAAACACGGGCGATCCCGTCGAGGAAGTCCGGGTCCTGGTCGTGGGTTTCGGATGTCATGATGCCGCGATCCTAGCCTTCATTTTCAAACGCCGCCACGGCCCCCGTCGCCGGCTGGGGCCAAACCCCTTCACCCCGCTTCCCGCCATCGGTAGTATTATCACCGAACCCCGAGGGGGATCAGGGGTTCCGGGACATCGGGGGAACATCGCCCATGGCATCCATGGTGCCCAGGGTCTTGGCGGTCTGGCTCGGCGGGCTGTGCCTGTTGGTGCCCGGGGCCGCCTTCGCCGCCGACCCGCTTCCCATCATCGACGCCCACAGCCAGGCCGATCAGCATATCGAGTTCGAGGACATCATATCGTTGATGAACGAGGCCGGGGTCTCGCGCACCATCCTGGCCCTCCGCAGCCTCAGAAAACCCGACCAGCTGATATCCTTCGCCACCCGCCATCCGGACCGGATTACACCGGCGATCCGTACCAAAAGCGGCGCCTACGCCAAGAACAAGTTCGGCAAGTTCAAGAAGTTCCTGCGCCAACAGGCCGACATGGCCGGCTTCGGCGCCCTGGCCGAGGTCCTCATGTGGCACCGGGAAAAGACCCGGCACTCGGTAACCACCAAATCCGGAAAAAAGCATGCGCCGCCGCAGGTCGTGGTGCCCCCGGACGATCGCCGGGTCAAGATCGCCCTGGCGCTCGCCCTCGATCGCGGCTGGCCGTTCATCGCCCACATCGAGTTCGCTTCCGCTGGTGCTGACCGTCCTGTCTTCATGGCCAAGTTCGAGGACCTGCTGCGCCGGCATCCCGATCATCCGTTCGTTCTCATCCACATGGGATTGCTGCCCTTCGAAGAGGTGCGGCGCCTGATTGCCGAGCACTCCAACATCCACTTCATTCCGGCCCACAGCGACCCGCACGCCATCGAGAAATCGGACAACCCGTTCACGCCGATGTTCGACGGTTCCGGCCTGGCGCCGCGATGGAAGGCGCTGATGGTCCGCCATCCCGACCGCTTTATCCTCGGCTTCGATAACGTCTGGGTCCAGAACTGGGAACGGCACTACGTCGGCACGGTGGCCGTTTGGCGCCAAGCACTGATGGAGTTGCCAACCGACGTTGCCCACGCCGTCGCCCACGGTAATGCCGAGCGCCTGTGGCGCCTGCCACCGGCGCAATAGAAACGTGTTGGAAGGAGCACCATGCGCGCAGCCAGCGTTCTTTTGATCCTTTTCTTCATGACCACCGTTGTGCCCGGTTCCCGTCCCGCCGCCGCCGATCAGCCGGTGGCGCCCCAGTTCTCCCGCGCCGAGATCGAAGCCAAGTGGCGGACCCGTATCCAGAGTTTTCTCGGCCGTGGCGTCATCCCCCTCATCGACCTCGAATCCAGCCTGCGCCGCAAGAGCGGTCACCGGGTCGTCCCCATGACCCTCCGCGTCATGGACGAGCTCGGCGTCGCGCTGGTCAGCTTCATGGGCCGCGAGGCGGCCAAGGACGGCAAGACCAAGGGCTACCGGTGGAGCTACTACATCCACGAGATCGCCAACGACCACCCGGACCGCTTCATCCTCACCACCAACGCCGGCAGCAACAGGAACTGGTCGAAGCAGAAGACCGGCAAGAAGCGCCATTTCATCGACCGGCTGGAGCGCCACGTGCGCACCGGCGACTACCCCTTCATCGGCGAGATCGAGTTCCGCCACTACATGTCCAACGCCCAGTGCAAGGAAGGCAAGGAGCACCGCGACATCCACATCCCCCTGAACGGCCCCACCGGCCACCGGGTGTTCCGCCTTTCGGCCGAGACCGGGGTGCCGTTCTCCATCCATCACGAACCCGAGGACGTGCCCCTGGCGGCGTTGGAGGAAATGCTCGCCGCCTATCCCAAGGCCAACGTCATCGCCGCCCATTTCGGCCAGATCCGTTATCCTCACCGCCAGAAGCGCTTCACCGCGGACATGGTCAGCCACCTGCTGTCCACTTATCCCAACCTTTTCTTCGACCTCTCCACCGGCGAGCCCGGCCGTCACTACAAGTGCGGCACCGAACCCCTGGACACGGTCATCTGGGAGAAGGATTCCTGGAGCAGCCAGAAGGACACCCTGAAGCCCGCCTACAAGGCGATCCTGACGAAATTCAGTGATCGTTTCGTCGCCGGTTTCGATTTCGGCCCGGAAAACCGCCAGTCGGCACCCTATCTGCGCAAGCGCATCGCCAACATCCGCCTGATCCTCCGGGACCTGCCCGAGGCCGCCAAACACGCCATCGGCTACCGCAATGCCTGGAAACTGCTCACCGGTGGGGAATGGGAGTAGGGCTCTAAACGATCCCCGTTTCCCGGTAGGGGGTGCCGTCGATCACCCGCTGGTACGACATCCGCGACACGTCGATGGTCGAGAAGCCGCCGTCGAGGATCAGCTCGGCCATGGCCAGGCCCACCGCCGGCGCATGCATGATGCCGTGGCCGGAGAACCCGGTGGCGATGTAGAAGTTTTCCGCTCCGCCGGTCCACATCCCCAGGATCATGTTGCCGTCGAGGCGGTTCTGGGCGTAATGCCCGGTCCATGTGCGTTGCAGCTTGATCGCCTCGAAGGCGGTGACGCGCCTGGCCAGCGCCGGCCACACGGCGCGCTCGAAATAGTCGTGATCGTCGGTGAAATCGAAGCCGGCGCCGACGTCCCACCGGGGCAGGCCGCAGACGTAGCCGGCCCCTTCCGGGCGGAAGAAGACACCGCTTTCGTCCTTGACCAGGGGCAGGGGTTCGAGTTCCACCTGGGCGGTGAAGTAATGCTGGTGGCGGGGCAGGGGCTCCACCGGCAGGTCCATGCCGATGCCCGCCGCCAGCGCCGGCGCCCACGCCCCGGCGGCGTTGACGAAAACCTCCGCCGTGACCGTGCTTCCCGAGGCCAGGCCCGCCGACGTCACCTTGCCGCCGTCCATCTCCAGTCCCGTCACCCGGTCGGCCAGGTAGACGGCGCCCTGGCTGATGG